>CAZUXP010000005.1:0-49446 GCA_964624275.1 uncultured Methanosarcinales archaeon | reverse complement strand
ACATTTGTCACTGCAATCAAGGAAAAGTGTTACCCTAATACGGGATAGTATATCTAAAAAATCAAACCACTACCCCTTTGGCGAGGAAGTAGTGGCAAAAACAGATCACAGGCGTTCTGAGCGTATTGTATGCTTTTGTTTGATTTGGCGAAGATTAAATAAGAACATTTCAAGACAATCCTGTCCACAAAATGTTGCTTTTTTGCGAAAATCACTCGGTCCAAATAACAACGTCATTTGAGAATTTGATTGAGATTCAATATTAGTGGCACAATGAGCGCAAACGTTTCTTGGCGTATATTCTAATTTTGCAATCTTTGTGTTGACTAATTTTTGCAAATATTCTGCATCATTTGCAATGTCAAAACGTAATTGTAACAAATCTTTATACGATAGCGAATCTAAAATTTCATTCATTCCAATTTTTTGTTCCATTTTGTCTACCTTTTTGTAAATGTAAAGCCCCAGACTTAGGATTTTCATCCCAAGCCCGAGGCAAAACAGTTTTTCGCCAGTGTGATTATTATTCTGTCGCTTGCCAAGACCCTTTATGTAATAATGTCAAACGTCCTTGTTTAGCTAAGCTTCTCTCTGAAACAAATCGAACATCAATCACATATTTTCTTGATTGATATTCTATCGTCACAATTTTTGGAGGCAATGATTTTTTATCATTACAAATGATGAGTTTGATTACTTGATCCCCATGTTCTGAAAAATATACATCATATTCTTCATTAAATAATTGAGGAAATTTTGTATAAAAATACAGAAGTGGACCTTGAATTAATTGAGGTAATTGCCAAATTTTGAGTATTAATGATTTTTCTGGGTTCAACTCTAATGGTTTTCGAAACTGAAACTGAGAAGATGCAGCCATAACATAGAGTATATCTTTTCTAAGTGTGTATAATGAACGAGGTTTTCCTGCTTTAGAGTTTGAAACGCGTCTTTTACTTACAATCCCTGCAATTTCAAGCATCTTGAGTTGCATTGATATGTTTGCTATACTAGTTTGGAGTAGTTTTGCGATTTCTAAAGGAGAAGCTTCACGTCTTGCAAGGATCTCAACTATGTCCCATTTTGTGCCAACAAGTAATGAATCCAGCTCCATAAGTACAAATACTCTCACATCTTATATTTAAATGTTTCGTTAAGTACATAAGCAAAATAATTAAATACTTAAAAATTACATAACGTTAGTAGTATTGTAGTTAAATAAGTATTGAAATAATTAACCATAATATGAAATAAGTCTATTTATAGAGCTAAAAATCAAAATATGATTTAATAATAATAAACCATATAACATATTTACAAAAAAACTAAAACACAATAAGAAAACGTACCACAAAAAACAATAAAAATCAGTTCTGCACCTACTTACGTTTCTTCATTGAAAGTTCTGGTCGTAACAATTTTATTTCTTCTAACTGTTCATGCGATATTTGACGAAGAAGTTTTATCTCTTGAGAATTTTCAGAAACAATAATTGCAAGCTCTTCACGAGCATTTTCAGCTATAGCAGTTATAATCACCATTAAAAGTAAAATAAGCCACAATATTGCAAACATAAATACATCAATTGGTCGAGTTTGTGCAAAATCTTTTATAACATATAATAAATATAATCCTGCAAACATAACAAAGATCCCAATTATAAGGAAAAACCTCTCAAATAATGTTGATTTTCGAAGTATAGACACCATTTGAATATGTTAAATAAAAGACTTTATAAAATATTCGAAATAGTAAATACGTATGAAAATTCAAATAAAAAGACTTGACAAAGAACTTCCCATACCCACGCACGCATACGAAGGTGATGCTGGTGTTGATTTATACTCAGCGATCACAATTACAATTCAACCTAATCAGCGAGTTGTTATTCCAACAGGAGTCCAACTTGCATTTGAAAAAGGATATGTTGCACTCGTTTGGGATAAAGGCGGATTAGCTGCAAAACATGGTTTAACAAATCTTGCAGGAGTCATCGATGCAAATTATCGAGGCGAATATAAAATTGTTATACTTAACACAAACGATTCACCGTATACTATTACAAAAGGAGACAAAGTCGCCCAAGTTGTTTTTCAAAAACATGAAACTGCTGAATTTGAAGAGGTAGATGAATTATCTCAAAGTGTTCGAAATGAAAATAGATTTGGAAGTAGCGGAAAATGATTACGAAAACTGTGTTTTTAATTCTTCAATAAATTTTGCTTCATATTTTTGTGGAAACGAAAAACCACCCGCTTTCATGTGTCCCCCGCCAATAAATTCAGGCAACACACGTTGCAATTTATGTAAAAAATCCCCTGCTTGAAATGTTGAATCATCAGGTACGCGAAGTGAACCAATGCACCGATTATTTCGATGATTTAACACAATTATGGGTTTGTCTCCCTTATACTTTGCGCAAAGCACACCTTGAATATTATACAGTTCAGTAATAAAAATACAATCAAATAAACCAATTTCTGTTGATTGAAATTCTTTTTGATAATAATCTTGTAAAATATTCTTATACGATTGACATTTTTGTAAATTAGGATGATTATAATTAAATAAATCAATTTGGTTGTTTATTTCACAGAGTGCCTGTAATGATTCATCTCCATTCCAATTAACTCGTTTTGGTGCATTTAATAAAGAAATATATGAAAAAACTGAAACGCTTTGCGGGATGAAATTTTGTAAACTTTCCGGAACTTGTTTTATATTTCCCCCGTCTGAAATAAAACCTAAAATTGACAAAAGACCAAAATATGGTAAAAGTGAATCAGGTATAACACCATGTTTTACAAGAATATCCCAAATCATCTCACTACAGGATTGAGCTTGAACATCATGAATATAATGGATATAATTCGAAATAAAATCACAAGGATGATGATCAATGTAAATTATTCGATTATCCACGACTTTTGGATCAGGTTGCATATCAACACAAACAAAATAATCAAACTCATCAGTAAATTCTTCTTTTGGAATATAAAACTGCTCACCTAACGTTTTATATGAAATTGATTTTGAATGATTTTGTAAATAATGATACAATATCGCACCACTACAAACCCCATCACAATCCCAATGAGCAATTATTTTAATCTTTTTATTACAAATAACATCAATAAACATACTCATAAGTATATGAATTTCAAGGTATATTTAAAAAGTTTCCATAATTTATCACAAGGACTACTTCAAAATGAGAACAAAATCACAACATTTAAATATAAGTTCTAACTACTTTGTAGTTATAACACGTGATTTGAAACTAACCCGTTTCAGATGAAATCACTGTTTGTGCAAAACAAAACCTCTTTTCCTGTTTGGGATTATTCCCAAACGGGTTTGCACAAAAATTATATTCACCTCTTTTTCCTGTCTGGGTGAGACGACTTCGGTTTTCTTGCTCGGGCAGGTTTTTTTAAAAATCGAGATTCTATACGTAATAGAACAACTGCAATAAGTAAACCTGCAGAAAGACCAATAAAAAATATCATTTTCGGTGTGAGACGACTAACCGATTGATACACAAAATCTTCTTGAGAATCTTTTGGAAAATACATATCCAAATTTGATAATTCTAACGCATACTGCAGATATAATAATGCAGACTGTTTATCAGTATCAGCAAGCGATAATGCATATTCATAATAACTATACCCTATAATTGGAAAAATATCTTTTTGTGTTTGATGTAAAATTGCCTGCTCAGCCAAAATTTTTCGTTCATCTACAAGTATATCTAAATCATCATCAGTTGTTGCACCAATACTACCCAATATAACATCAAAGCGTGCTTTTGCTTTAGAAGCTTCAAATAAGCATAGCTCATACTGACCTCGACGTTGATATTTTTTTGCATTATCTAAAATTGGTGATTCTGATAAAAACGGAGCATAATACTGAACATAATTTCTTCGATCTTCGGCTTCTCGAATTTTGAGTGAACAAGATTCAGACAAAACTGATGGATTAAACTGAAATTTTTTTCCAATTGATTGATAAAACGCAGACCATGATTCTGCACTGAATGCTCGCTCAATTGCTTGAGAATATGCAAAAATTGCTTCATGAGTTTGATTATTCTCAACATGTTCTTGCGCAGCTTTAAAATGTTCTTTTGCTTCAGTTATTCGTTCTTCAACAAGCATATATGTTTGAAGTTCTGTTATTGTTGTATACGAATCAATGCCAAGTTCTTCACTTCGTCTTATTGCATTTGATGCTTGTGTTTCTAATACTGATATCTCTTGTTGAAGTGATGTTAAAAATCGAGCATGAATTCCAGCATTATAACAAAATGAAGCAGTTGAATAATAATCAGATATATCTTTTGCTAATTGAGAACGATTATCTAAATCTTGTATGGTTTGAATAAATGATGAAATATTAAAACTTGAATCTTGCAAAAATACTGAACGAGATTGTTCATCTAAACTTTGAATGTGTAAACCCCGTATATTAATTGATGTATTTTGCTGATTTATCATTACAGGAAAATCCGTAAGATTTATTGAATTAATTGTGTCTTGTGTTCGTGTGCATAATTGATTTGCCAAACTTTGCATAGTTTGTGAATAAAACGAAGGTATACTTACTTCTTGATAAATTAAATCATAATCCTTATTTGACATAATATTTAAAACTTCATACAGATTTCCAACTTCAATTACCGAAATTCCTTTTTCTAAACCATACGTAACTAAGTCTATCTGATCTTCAGAAATCGTTTCATTTTGTATTGATGCATTGAATGGAGAATATCTTCCCCCTTTTGGAATTAAAACTGTTGAAATCCCATCACGCGAGGATGCATCAATTTTTTCACGAAGACCACCAACAGGTCCAATAAGACCACCCGTATTACTTGTACCAGTAATTGCTACATTTTTATTTATACGTTCACCATCTAATGTTAAGACAGTCAGTGCAGAAATAGCAGCACCTGCACTCGGACCACCAATTATAGATGAACCACTTGTAATGGTATAAATAAAATCATATTGATCACACGAAACATCCGTAAAATCGCACGCTATTTCTTTTGCAATTCGTGTTGAAATCTGTGTATCAACTTGAGTTAAGGGAAAGGTATCAATGAATACTCTCCCTTGTCCCGAAATAACTTCTAATTTTAAGTTTGCCGTACTTCCAACAGTCGTACCATCTTCGCGTTCGGAGACTGCTAAAAGCGTCATTGAATTTTCAGAAATAGTTTGAGCAAAACCAAAAGTCGTAATACTTACAATAAAAATAATTGCAATACATACGTATTTCAAAGTCATATATCAAATATATGTCAAAACCCTTTATAAGAATTGTGAAAAAATAGTGTATTCAAAAATATATTCAAAAAAAAAAAGGATGAAAAATCATCCAGTATTATTTTTTAGATTTGTTTAGCTTGCGAGACTTTTTTTCTTTATCTAAAGCTAACTCACCCGATCCATTAGACGCAAGTACAAATGTGATTGCTAAAATGAGCATATCGCGCCCAAATAATCCATCAATGAATCCATTATTTGGAAATTGTACTAAAACTAATGCACCAACCATAATAACTCCGATTGTAATACTTGCCCACGTAGTCCAAAGACCTACTATTAACAAAATACCCGCAATCACTTCAAGATATCCTACAACTGGCCCTAAGAATCCAAACAATCCTAACGATTGAAAAAATCCTGAAACACTTGCGGGATCTATTACTTTTTGCCAACCTTGATATACAAACAGTAACCCGACTAATACTCGAGCAACAGTTAAACTCCAGGCTGCGCCTTTTTCAAATTTCATTTTTGTCACCTCCAAACGATTTTTCGCGATAAATTGCGAAATCTAACCTATGTTTTAGGTAAAGTCCTTTTTAAATTCATCGGTTAGAGGGCACATACAATTTTACGAGTGATTTTTACATCATCAGGTCAAAACTCTTTTGAAAATTCTTTGAGTGCGTTAGCGGGGGTTGTCCCATCCGGGGAGGTAGCACTCTATATGAAACTGTACGAAGTTTTGAAGATGTCGAAAGTTCAAATTAGTACCAATTACAATTTATACAAAATAGTTGATTTGAACTTTCTTCCCCTTTGAATATCCATTCGCCTTGCTCATCCACTTGTCAAATAGACAAGCAGTATTTCAAAGTGTCTAAAATCACTCACTTTTATGTATGTGCTAGTTAGAGATAAAATGCTTCAAAATCACTCTTTACTCTCATCTAAATCATCTTCTTCATCTGCAATATATTCTTGCGTTTCGGTGTTATGAAGTGATATCAATGTACCTTTCTGCCATTCATGAATAATTTGACGAGAAATTGTCTGAATATCAGGTAATCCACCTTTGATAACTCGGTTTCGTTTGATTGCAATCATCTCAATAATTTCATCAACACTTTCATTTGTAATCTTAATATCATATTTTTCTTCAATTTGATTCGTATGGCCTTGTTCAAAAAGCATTTCTAAAATTTTCATCGCAACTAAATCTGCATCTTTAAGTCTATCAGGATTTTTTGATGCTATTAATGCCATTTGAACAGAATCTTTTTCATCAATTGGAATTACACCCGGCGTATCTAATAACATAACTCGTCCCGAAATACGAATTCGTTGTTCACCCTTTGTCATCCCACTCTGTGAAGAAACAGGTGCACTTGTTTTACCTTTAAGTGTATTAATTAAACTTGATTTTCCTGTGTTTGGATATCCAACAACACCAACTTTAATTTGATCATCTTTATGTTTAGCTGCGACTTTATAGATAAGCTCTCGTAATTTTTTAAACCCAAATCTCATTTTTGAAGAAACATACACTGCATTTGGAATCGTTTTCACTTTTTTATCCAAATATTCTTTTGAGACTAAATCACACTTTGTAATAGCAGTAATAACTCGTTTTTGCAATAATTCGACTTGACGTCTGAGTTCAGGATTAAGTGTTTGTTCAATAAGTCGTGCATCAAGTACTTGAATGACTACATCTGATTTTTGAATAACTTCGTGTGCAACACGCATGTATGATTTTCTCATGAATAACAGAGAAGAAGTCACTCATTATAAAGATTTGGGATGAATTATTCTATTAAAGCAAAAACCGAGAAAAAATGCCGAAAATGAATATTTGATTCTTGAATTTTGATAATGTCAAGTATATTCTCATTAAAAATAATAATTGCTTTTGGATTAAACCGTTCTATATGCGTGAATACTTCGCTCTATTTTTGGTGCTAAAAGATTTGATTTAACTTCGATAGGCAATTCATCTAATAAAAAATCTACTTCACTACTATTTTTATAATTATAAAACAAAATTTGTTTTTCAGAATGTTTTGTATTATAAAAGTAGTTATTTAGGTAATGATGCAAATTTTCTTCCAACAGATTCAAAGCGAAAATTACCTAAACTCACATAACTTAAACCAGTATTAGAGTAAAGACTTCTTCCTTTTTCAAAACCTCTAAACGCATCAGGATCTAATGGCACATCGTCACGCGATAATAAAACGTCGTAATCTCGCAAAGCTTTAACTTGAAAACCTATTTGATAGCCTGATTCGGTTCTTGTTGGTTCTTGGAAATGTTTTAATTGAAACTCTAAGAAATCATGAATTGTACTACACTTATTTTCTGCAAAGCTAGGTCGTTCCCAATTCATACCGAGTCGGAATCCTTGGAATCCTTCATCTGTTGTAATCGTTTCAAGACCGTATGTGGAATTCATATGAGGAACTCTCGGTATAAGTAAACCTCGAGTCGCAGTGAAATCTTGTATACCGACTAAATAACCCTCACTAAATTGTGCTTGACCTCTTAGTTGAGATGGAAGTTTCGCTTGAGAACCTTGTTCTCTACCTCTTCTATAATCAGCTATTTGAGCATCACTGCCAATCATTTGCTGTTCTTCAAATAATGCTTTTTTTACAAAAGGATCTAATTCTTCTAAATAAGATATCTTATCATGAAAAGCATCAAATGTGTCTAATTTTTGAACTACATAATCAACTCTTTCTTGAGTTTTTTTAGAACTTATAGACTTATATATACCTGAATTTTGTAGAGATAATAGACTCTCTCTAGAAGGACTACAAACGGGTACGCTTTTAAGCGGATCCGATTCCCATCCCGAACCTAACTTCAGCAAATGCATATCTGACATCATAATACTAAGAGT
Source organism: uncultured Methanosarcinales archaeon (assembly GCA_964624275.1). GTDB lineage: Archaea > Nanobdellota > Nanobdellia > Woesearchaeales > DATGWN01 > CAZUXP01. Next base: position 41,262 of record CAZUXP010000005.1, on the reverse strand, counting down.
AATCAATACGTATTTATAAATGTTTCCTTTAATCGACACTTTTAAGTAGTGATTACTAACTAACTCGTTTTATCAAACTCTTCAAAACATCAACAACCTGTTCATATGAAATTACTATTCCAACCAAAAACTCATATAAGCTGGGTTGATACTTGAATTGCTATTGAGAAATAATCTGATTTTTCAGGTAATATATACTGATTTTTTTTATTCTCAAGAGTAATTCCTTTTTCACTAAATTACTTGCAAATTGATTCGCATATGTTTCACTTGTGAGTTTTTTGATATCAGTAAGTGTAAAAATTTCTAAAGGAGACTCTTTTAATACAAATAACATCCGCGATTCCTTATGCGATATTCCCCGTTTTAAATAAAGATTATCTTGTTTAACCATATTATCTATGAATGAAACGGGATATTTGAATGTTTTGGAAATTAATGAGTTTTTAGCAGTATACTGGTTTAAAGAATCACTTCAACTTCTGACCAATCAAATCTTTGACGAACTTACCGTCAGCACGACCCTTTGTTTGGGCCATAATTTTACCCATGATTAAACCCATTGGCGCATTTTTATGTTCTTCTAACACAGAATTAACTATTTGCTCAACTTCTTTTTTATCTAATACTAAAAAACCTTCTGCAACTTCTAAAACTGGTTTTTGATCTTGTTGGGATTTAACGAATATATCAATTAAAGATGAATTTGCAATTTTTGATTCTGATACTAACGTAAATACTTCAATAAATTCATCCTGAGTTGGCATATACTCAATAGAATATTTCCGTTTTAAAATCTTCGGGATGCTATTGACTGACTCTGCAATAAAAGATGCTTGAAGTGACGGGAATTTTAAAACACATATTTCAAACAAATCGCTCAAATCCCCTTTAACAATATCACTTGCCAAATCTAAACTCAAATTATATTCCGTACTAAACCGCTTGATTTTATCATCAATCAATTCAGGTAATTCAATATTTTCACTTTGAACAATGATTGGAATCGTATCAGTTTCAGGATACATTCTTGCCGAACTAGGCATTGGTCTCATATATGACGAAGTACCATCAGGATTTGCTTTACGAACTTCTTTTGGAATAACTTCGCGTACAAATAAATCAATACGATTAAGCACAGAATAACACGCGGTTTGAGCTTTTGATTCTGTATCAACAACTAACACAAACGCATCATCTTTTTGAACAGCTAATGCTTTTTGAAGTGAAGTAATTTCATCAGTTGAAATCTCATATTTTGCAAAATCTTCATCACTGTGAATTAATCCCGTTACACCAGCATGTATTTTTGCAAAATCTGAAAAATCAGTCCCCAGTCTTTTTTTAGGTTGTAACTCTTGACCAATTATTCCATTAAGACCTTGTAACTTTAAACCATACACAACTTTTTTTTGCGAGATTCTTTTTGCAATAAATCCACATTTCGTATTAAGTAAATATTTAGTCACATCAGCTGGTTGTACATCCATTGAAACTTTTTGTAATTTTTCATGTAATTCTTGTAATTGTAATTGGCGAATGATTTCAAAATCAATTATTGTTGGAATCATACCTAGATCTTGTGCCCCTTTTATTTCAACACGATTCCCATTTAAGATTGAAACATTTAAATCTTGACGAATTGTTCCTAAACCTCGTTTTACTTTTCCAGTAGAGCGTAAAATCATACCCAAGTGTTTTGCGACTTCTTGGGCTTGAATTGGCGAAGTTATATCAGGTCCAGTACCTAATTCAATAAGTGGAATTCCAAGTCGAGATAAATTATAGATTGTTTGAGTTTCATCTTTTTTAACAATTTTACATGCATCTTCCTCAATAATTATATTTGGTATTGTAATCATCTGACCTGATTCAGTTTTTATGTGACCATCCAATCCGACTAATGCAGTTCGTTGAAAACCGGAAGTATTTGAACCATCAACAACAGTTTTTCTCATGATTTGTACTTCATCGACAATATCAGCCCGAAGCATTTTTGCAACTTGTAAAACTGCACCAAGAGCATCTGAATTAATGACATGGGGTGGTTCTTCATCAATTTCAACTAATCCTGTTGTATCTGTATACCCTTGATATGTATAAACCTTATTTTGTTTCATTTCAGATATTGCAGCTGTATCAATCTCACCACTTTCTCCAATAACTGCACGAAGTTTTCTTTGAACAGTAAAATGCGGTTCATCATCACGAATTTGTGTTGGTGAATCACAGAATAATTTTTTTCCATTTAATTGTTGATGAATTTCAATACCACATTTAAATTTCAGTTTTGCATAATCAAGTTTTTGCAGTTTCATTTTTCTTAATTTAAATACGAATTTACATCTATCTCTTGAGCGAATTCATGTTTCATATTTTGTAAAAATAATTTCTTTGTTTGTGTTACGTCATGAGTTTGTGATAAGAGCCACCCGAGTTTTGTATATGCAGTCTCAGGTATTACATCTTTTGCAAATACTAATCCCAATTCAATTGATTCTTCTCTTAATCGTGAATACACAAATTCATGCGTCTTCCCATACAAAGTTTGTGTTGCAATAACAACAATCATATTTGCCTCAACACAATTTTGTAAAATTGGTAACAAATTTTGTGGAACATGACCAAGAGCAGTTGCGCCAATAACTAAACCCTTATATTTTTCTTTTAAGAAAAATTCGATTTGTTTTTCATCTATTCCTGGATACACATACACAAGACCTATTTTTTCTTCGAATTGAGATAAAGGTAAAACAATGTGATTTGACCGTTTGTCATATTTTTGATTTAAAATTTCAATATTTTTTTGTGGTTGAATTCGTGCAAGCGGTTGTTCATTAATTGGTCGAAACGCATCACGCCGAGAAGTATGCATTTTTCGTACCTTTACACCTCTGGATAACAGACATGAACCATCATTTGTTGTTTCATGCATACACACAACAACTTCTGCACCATCCCAGTTAACTGCAGCTTGTATTGCGCACAATAAATTCTCAAATGCATCTGAAGAACCACGATCAATGGATCGTTGTGAACCTGTAAATATAACAGGCTTATTTAATTTACCGAGCATAAATGAAACGGCACTTGCTGAATAATGCATCGTATCAGTTCCATGTGTTACAACAACACCCGCTATATCTTCTCTATTGAGATATTTTGTAATTTCAGTGCTCATCTTAACCCAATCTTGTGGTCTTGCATCTTCACTCATTATTTGATCACAAAAGTTTGCTTCAACCTGTGCAATATCGTGTAATTCGGGTATCATTAAGACAAAATCTTCTGCTGAATAGGATGCAATAACACCACCTGTTTTATAATCAAGTCTTGATGATATCGTTCCACCAAAAGAAAGCACTGCTACTTTTGATAAATTGGGATTTTGTTTTACTTTTAAAGGTTTTTGAGGTGGTGAAACAGTTCCTTTCTTTGTGATTTTTGTGATTTTTTTTTTTTGTAAACCGATATTATACCCACTCTCCATTTTTAAAACAAGAATATCTTGATTAAAGAGTTCATTTCTTGGCAGAACAATACCTTCGTATGTTTTTTGCGAATTTGATTGTTGAACTTCTAATTTGACAATATCTCCTGGTTTAATTAAATCAAATTTGACTGAATTCATAGATTGTAAGAAATACTTTTTATTTATAAGTTTTTGGACGATTTAGTTGGCGACAAAAGTTTGTGATAATACTATAATTCACAACGGTTACTACATTTTCGAAAAATCGATTGCATACAAAGAAAAACAATATTTTTTTGTGCATAGAAAATCTTTGATTTTTTCGTTTACCTATTTTCTAAATTCACTCCAAAGTATTATCACTTATTACTGTAGCTAATTCATTATTTCATTAAACTCTTCTATTTTGAAATTCATGTGCTCAATCAAAATATTGATTATATTTCACAAAACCATTCGTAAAAATCGGTAAAAATTTCTTACCAGTATTTGATTGAGAACGAATAACTATATGGTACTGGAATATTGCTTTTTCTTCTTCTTGTTGTACTTTTCTTGTTTGAATGCTTGATTGAATACTACACATATCTAGAGGCATAATTTGATCACACTCAAAATCATATGTTTCACAATCAAAAAAACCACCCTGCATTCCTTGATGTTCTAAAATTTCTCGTATTATTTTCTCAACATACGCTTCAGATTGAATTTTTGACAAGGAATTTATTCTCGAAGAACAATCCATTATCTCATGATTAAACTCTGCAAATAATGAATTACGATTCATACTGTATGAATCTCCCTGTTTTGAATGAACACTAAACGTCGGTTTAAACGATTTAAGCAAATAACCTTGAAATAACATGAGCCCATTTGAATCTGTATTAACAACATTTGCACTTACAAGGTATGTATCTCGAGAATTTGCAACTTGATCCAAAGAAATCTGCAATTCATAAATATCATCTGATTTAAATTGACCCTCATTACTTCGAGTTAATCCATGTAATTCATAGTTTCGCAACTCTAATACATCAAGAATATTTTTTATCATATGACGTACCATCTTACCAGCATCAAAACCAATAAATGATTGTGCAAACTCAGGTTCCGTTAAATATTTTTGCAATATCATCCCTTTGGATTTTGCTTGAAAACAGAGAGGTCTTTGTGTTAATCTTATGACTTGAAATGCTGAATTGATGAAGGGGAATTCTTTTTTATCTGCTAATATTAAATCTAATGTCATCATTATAAACGATTATAACCCCCTCCCTATTTATATTTTACTATTTTGTAATGATAAAGAATAAAAACCACAACATTCATATAGATATTCATTTATACTAGATTATATGACGAATATATTTACAGGTGTATACGAATTAACAATAGACACTAAAAAGCGAATCACAATGCCTTCAAAAATACGAGATTGTGCATTACGAAGAAAAGAAACAGGTGGAGTTGATATTTGGTATTATTCAAAACATCGAGGTGAATTATATACCATAACTGACTCAAAACAAATAATAAAAGATAATCCACAAGATTGGTTTGAAGTCAAACCTGATAAACAAAATAGAATAGCGCTTCATAATTATACTGGAAAATTACAAACAAAATTTCGATTAATTGCTAAAAGCGACTATTTAATTTTAGAAAAAACAAAAGAATAAAAAATAAAGAAACTATCCAAAATAACTCACTGATTTTTCTTGCATTTCTTTTCCACGAGCCATTCGAAACTTATCTTGTAAATCAGCATACATTTTTTCTATATCAGCACTAACCGATGGTTTAACAATATCTAATGCTTTTTGAAAATATTTCATTGAAACTTCAGTTATTGTTTCATTCTCACGTAAAGCCATTATTGCAGCTTCACGCGATAATGCTTCTAAATCAGCCCCAACAAAACCTTGTGTTTTATCTGCAATTGATTTAAGATCAACATCTTTGGCAAGTGGCATTGATTTTGTATGTATTGATAAAATATGTTTTCTTGTTTCAACATCTGGAACAGGAGCAAGAATTATTCGATCAAACCGACCAGGTCGAAGAAGTGCGGTGTCTAATAAATCAGGCCTATTTGTTGCACCCATTATAACAACATTTGCCAAAGCTTCTAAACCATCTAACTCAGTTAATAGCTGATTTACAACACGTTCTGTTACGTTTGAGTCATTTGAGTCATGACTGCCACGTCTTGGAGCTATTGAATCAATTTCATCAAAAAATATGATTGTTGGTGAAGTTTGACGGGCTTTTTTAAAAACTTTTCGAACTGCCTTTTCACTGTCTCCAACCCATTTTGATAAAAGTTCAGGTCCATTTACTAATATAAAATTTGCTTTACTTTCATTTGCAACTGCTTTTGCTAATAGAGTTTTACCAGTACCTGGTGGTCCATATAATAATATACCTTTTGGTGGTTTAATTCCTAAACGCGAAAATCTTTCTGGATTATTGAGCGGCCACTCAACAGCTTCTTTGAGATTTTGTTTTAAGTCAACCAAACCACCAACATCATCCCATGTTACTGATGGAACTTCAATTAATACTTCACGAAGCGCACTTGGTCGAACAACTTTTAATGCTTCAATAAAATCATCTTTTGTGAGTTTTAATTTTTCTAAAACTTCAGTTGGAATCTCATCATCTTTATCCAAACTAATTTCAGGTAAAACTTTTCGAAGTACAACCATTGCCGCTTCCTTTGAAAGTGCGGCTAAATCTGCTCCAACAAAACCATGAGTATTTTCAGCAATATCATCCAAAATTAATTCTTTAACTGTGTCATCAATTATTTCTTGAATCTTCTTTTCAGTTTTCATTTCTTTTAATAATGAAACCAAAGTTTGCACAATTTCAGAAACATTTTTTTGAGAAGAACTTGCATAATAAAAATCAGACGAAATAACTTGCGCAAGACTTGATTTTAAGTTATCCGGAACTGAAATTGATTCAAAACTCTTTTTTACAATATCAGCAACTTTTCGAATAACAACAACCTTGTCATCTTTTGTTTGCACTTGTCTTGTTTGTGAATCTAAAATTATTTTTGCAACATTTTGTAAATCAATATGTTCAATATGATCAAATACTTGCTGTGCAACAATTTTTTTTGAAATAGGAATGCCAATACTACCCAATGTTGTATCGATAGGCATACCTCGTGTGTGAATTTTTAAAATATTCAATCTTCCTTCTTTTTTTGGAGGATTTATCTCAAGTTCCCTGTCAAATCTTCCTGGTCGACGAAGTGCTGGATCAATAACATTCGGTAAATTTGTTGCTGCAATCACAACAACTTTCCCCCGACTTTTTAACCCATCCATAATAGTAAGTAATTGTGCAACAACACGCCGTTCAACTTCACCTTTTGCTTCTTCACGAGAAGTTGCGATTGCATCAATCTCATCAATAAAAATAATACTTGGTGCGTTCTTTTCAGCGTCTTCAAATTTTTTCCGTAAATTAGCTTCACTTTCTCCATAAAATTTAGACATAATTTCAGGTCCATTTATTAAAATAAAATTTGAATTTGTTTCATTTGCAACAGCTTTTGCAAGTAATGTTTTTCCCGTACCTGGTGGACCATGTAATAACACTCCTTTTGGCGGTTCGATACCTAATTGTTCAAAAATTTCAGGGTGTTTAAGCGGTAATTCAACTAACTCACGAATTTTTTTCACTTCATCCTGTAATCCACCAACATCCTCATACGATACTTCTAAAACTTGATCTTCTTCAATCTCAACTGCTTCAGGATTATATTGAATCTCAGTATTTGGACCGATGACAACTGTCTTTTTTGCAGGAGATGAATCAACAACGACAAATTTTAAATCTGAAAGGCCAAAACCTCCGCCTAATGAATCATCCATCATGTTAAAAATATCATTAAAAAATGGATTTGAACCCATTGTTGTTTTTCGACGTTTCGTTCCACCTAAAGTTATAATATCACCTTTTAAAACCGCTTTACCTAAAAGACCTTGTTTAAAAATAGTAGGTGGTGCTCGAATAACTAAACCTTTTTGAGATGGTGCTATACTTACTTTTACTGCTTCTACTACATCAGCTTTTCGAATTGTGACAACTTCACCAATTCCTGATTTTGAATTTCTTCGCGTAATCCCATCCATTCGGATAATATTCAAACCAATATCGCCAGGATAGGCTCTATCAACAACAGAAACTGTTATTCGCTGACCTTCAATTTCAATAAATTCACCTGGACGAACTCCTAATTGATGAATTATATTTGAATCTAGACGTACAATACCTTTATTTACATCATCTTGGATTGCTTCAGCTACTTTTAATTTTAGTTCGTTTGTTGCCATCTTTCTTACACCAAAAATAGAAAATACAATTGAATTAATAAAGCTTTTGGGTCAGTATAATTTATTAAAAACTGATATATAATTAAAAATTATGAGTTGTTCCTATTATACAAAATGATTTTGAAGAATTTTCACCACATCTTTTGATTTTGCAGTCTTTCTATTTGTAGAACACATGTGACGCATAAAAATGTCACAATTTTTTAAGAATTGCCGCATACGTGTATCACGACTATAAATTGTTGAAACAGTCTCTTGAGTTAAAAAAGGATGTTGAATCCTCTCAGAAATAATTTCAAATATTTGTGAAGAATCTAACTTTCCAAACGTATATTTTTTCTTTTCCATTTGTTTTGCAACCGATTTTGAAAATGGAATTAATAATGAATCATGTGTTACAAAAACTATTGAACGAAAATAACCTGCCTTGTAATATTTATGAAGAAGTGTTGTATCTTTTTGTGTTAAAAACTGCGCTTCATCAAGCAATAAAATCATTTGTTTTGATTTAATCCGAAGAACTTTTGTAAAGACACCAAATCGTTCATATAACAACTTATCTACGTTGAGCTCTTTATTTAATCGATTACAAGAAAAATAAATTACTTTTTTTTGGCCTCCAAAATAGTTAATTAATTGTTTTAAAAAAGTAGTTTTACCCGCACCATAATTTCCTTCGACTATGCACATTTTGTTATTTTCTACTTGATCGATAACTTGCGAAACAACAAAATCTAAACCAATAATGGATTTATTTTCGCCTGGTTTAATACTAAATGGATTTTTGTCTAATCCCAGCGATTCATACCAGACTGTTGCGGGCTCAATTTTATTTTTTTTCATAATGTTGTTACACCTGTTTCTTGCGAGTTTTGGAGAGATACATGTTGGTTTTTTGAATCAGAAATAAAAACCTTTTTTCGTTTTAAAATCATATGAACATATTTTAATAAAACTTCTCCACGACCCTCTTGGACAACGAATCGGCATATTTTTTCACAATTACGTAGTGTAAATTTTAAATTTGAATCGGATAATGTAAATATGCGCATTATCGCCTCATCTCCTAAAAACAATGCATCCCCAAATCGATCACGTATGATTCGAAGCGCATCAAACTTATTCACTTGCGGAATATCAAATACATTAGTTAATATTCTATCTCGTAAACTCAACGAAATTTTCAAATCAGCGTAATTACTTGTTGCAAAAACAACTGATTGAATATAATTTTGATCATAATAATATTTGATTTTTTCACAATTAGATTGAGATAAATACTCAACATTATCAAGCAACAGAATCATGTTTTTTGATTTTTTTGGCGAAAGGAGTGAAAATAATGATGAACTTTTTTTTTTCAGTAAATCCTCAATATCAAGCGAATTACCTATTTTTAACGCATCAACATAGATTACTCGTCCTTGACCTTTGAAATTATCAATAACTTGTCGTAAAACTGTCGTTTTTCCGCATCCTTCTCGTCCTTGAATTACTGATAAAGAACCCGTCTTAACTAAATAAAGAAGATCTTCTAAGATGTGTATGCTGTTTATAAGCGTATATTCAGTTTTAAAAGGATCTCTTTCAAACGGATTCAATCGGTACCCAAATCGTTTATACCAAGCCATAATACATCACTTTTAATGAAGTCGACCTGAATTTGCCCGTAGAGAAGGTCTAACTTTTTCTGTACCTTTACCTTTTTGTCTCAGACCACGTGATTTACGATTAGTACTCGTTTTCCCACGAAATGTTCGTCCTCTTGATAAACTAATCCAGTTTAATTGGGGATTTTTGTAGACATTTGGATGTGTTCGATCAACCATAATGATTTCAAACCATTTATGTTCACCATCTTCGCCAACCCAATATGAATTTAATACTTCGCAGTTTTTATATTTCACATTTGCGCGACGTTCAGCTATAGCTTGACCGTTTAATTGTAAACTCATACTTCGAGAAAAATTTTTTGAACGACGTCCACCAGCATGTTTTTTGTTTAAACTTCCACCACGAGAAACTCGTTGACGGACCACAAAAAAACCTTGTTTTGCTTTAAATCCTAATTCTCGTGCTTTATCTAGCCGAGTAGGATGTTCTAAACGCAATGTTGATGGTTCTTTTCGCCATTGTACGATTTTTTGTTGATATAATTCTCCAAAATTTTTTTTTGGATTTTTCCATAATTCTTTTACATATTTGTATAAACCCATATTTCATCACTATCCATTTACTGATTCAGGTACGGCCGTACTTTTTGGGTTGCCGTATATCCCACATTTCAATAAAGTATCTTGAGAAATTCGGGGGCATTTATAAAAGTTCTGGTACAATTTTTGACACACAAAAGTCAAAAAATGGCACTATATTAATAAATATAAACTATTCTTGCTCATTAATGATTAATAATGTACAAATTATCGCAGAAGTAAAAACTCAATCACCTTTTGGTTTTAAATCAGAAAAAAAATGGGACGAATTATTTCAAATCGCAAAAAAAGCTGGTGATATTATTTCAATACATACGGATGCAAGATGGGGCGGTTCGTTTGATTTAATTAAAAAAGCAAGAAAATTGACTACGAAGCCTATTCTTGCAAAAGGAATTCATTCTGATGATGAAGATATTATTAAAGCATTACAAAATGGTGCTGATTATGTATTAGTTGTTGGAAGAATACCTCAAATTGCACAAGACAAATGCCTCATCGAACCACTTACATTACGTGAATTAACTGCAATCCCAAAAGATTTCAAAGTTGTTTGGAATTCTCGCGATTTATCAACGGGAAAATTAAAAAAAGAAACTTTTGAAGAAGCAAGAAAAGTTCGAAACGGTTGGATTTGTCAAGCAAGCAATATTACATCAATTCACGATGTTAAAAAAGGTGCTAATGCAGTAATCATTGGCTCAAAATTAGAAGAATTTGTCAAATCTTCACAGAATTTACCTTTTTAAAGTTTCAAATCATAAGGCTCTATAGAAACCTCACAACAATATGAATTATAGCTTAAAGAAGTGTATTGCCTTGAATTGAAAATAAAATATTTTCAAATTCTTGTTAAATTCTTTGAATTTAACATTGAAATCATATCACAAAATTTGACGATTGTTTGAAATAATTTCAAACTTAAGGATTTTAATCTGAAAACTGCAGGCAAATTTTGGTAAGCTTTTCCAAGTGGAGTTTGTCAGATTCCAAACGATAAAAGATAACTTTATAAATAAAATCAAAATTCATACAATTGTGATATATTATGGCACAATGTTTAGCATCAAATAGAGAAATTACAAATGATACAGGAGCTGTTACATTTAAATGTCCAAACTGCCTTAAAGGCGTTATTGTACGAAGTAAAAATGCACGTGAAATCGTCGCACCATACACTTGCCCAGCTTGTGGGTTTCGAGGTCCTAATTAACGATGGCAAACGCAGTTGTAACATTTAAGATAATGCCGGAATCTCCAGAAGTTGACATGGATACAGTAGCACCAAAAGCAATTGAAATCTTGCAGAGTTTTGGCGCAAAAGGTGATTTACAAACAAAAATTGTTCCAATCGCATTTGGAATCAAACATCTTTTTGTATACGCGATGTTTTCAACAACAGATGATGGACTTGAATACGAAGAAATGGCAGAAAAAATCACTACTGAGTGCGATGGTATTACAGAAACTGTTATTGAAAAAGTGGATTTGGCTATGGGTTAGCTCTTTTTATTTTTCTTTTTAAATTTTGTACGGCTCTGTTCCAAGAGTCTTTTTTGGAATGAAAAGCACCTTGGCGTGAGATATCAATATGACGCGATTAATGCAGCGTCTGGATGGTAATTGCGCAAGTGAGCTCAACCGTGCTTTTCATTTAGTGTTGAGACTTGGGACAGAGCCATTTTGTACACAAACTATATAAAGCTCTTTTTTTAAAATTTATTATAAGAAATTGTATGTAAATATGAAAAATCCAGTTAAATTAATACAAGTCGGTGCAGGCCAAAGAGGTTTTGGTATATTTGGAAAATACATTTTAGAGCATCCTCATGAAGCACAATTCGAAGCAATTGTTGATCCTGATGATGAAAAAAGAGAATTATTTGGTCAAATTCATCAAATCCCTAAAAAAAATCAGTTTAAATCTGTAAAACGAATGCTTCACGCAAAACAACGATTAGAATCACGCGCAGTAATAAATGCAAGCGGCGATAAAATGCATCTAAAAACATCTTTACCACTTATTCGAAATTCATTTACGCTCCTTCTTGAAAAACCAATGGCAACAACAAAACGCTCATGTATTAAAATACTTCAAGAAACAAAAAAATATAATGCAAAAGTTATGATTTGTCACGTATTACGATACTCCATTTTATTTAGTAAAATCAAAGAACTCATCGATTCAAACGAAATTGGCGATATTCGAACAATTGAACACGAAGAAAGTATTGGTGAACAACATTTTGCACATAGTTATGTTCGAGGAAATTGGGCGTTAAAAAAAACATCTGGACCTATTTCGCTCACAAAAACATGCCACGATTTTGATATTTTTACCTGGTTAGTTAATGCCAAACCAAAATATTTACAATCACATACAGATTCATTATTCTTTCAAAAAATAAATGCGCCATACGAAGATGTTCCAAAAAAATGTCACCAAGGATGTAAATTTATAGATACATGTAAATTTGCAGCAGAACACGTGTATTCAAATCCACATACACCCGAATTTATGAAGCGCGCAGTTTCAATAGACATGGATGAAAAAACAATTCTCAAAAAACTTAAAACAGGACCTTACGGTACTTGTGTATATCGCGCAAAAAATGATGTTCCTGATTTTCAAACAACGAAAATCGTCTATACAAATGGCGTTATTGTTCATTTTACAATGACTGCTCGAAAAAAAGAGTCTAATCGAACTATTTTTATTATCGGTTCAAAAGGTCGAATCTATGGTGATGTTATTAATAGTACACTTATTTTAGAAAATTATAATGGAAAGCAAGAAATTGAACTGCCGCAAAATATTGATTCACATGGTGGTGGAGATGCTCACTTAATTCATGATTTTATTCAAATGATTCAAAACGAATCTTCATTAAATAAAACAAGTATTGATAAATCGCTTGAAAGTCATATTTTGGCATTTGCAGCAGAAACTTCAAGACTTCAAAACAAAAAAATTAATTTTAAATCGTATTACAATGAAATGCTTGATGAATTTACAGAGGGAGAAAAATGAAAATAGGTATTGTAACACAGTTTTGGTTTGAATACGAACGCGGTGGTATTGAAACGTATGTTGAAGAATTTTCTAAAAATTGCCATACACATTTTGACGAAATACATTTTTTTATTCCAAATCCTTCTAGTGATAGAGTCCGAGTTGAAAAACAAGATAATGTATTTATTCATAAACTACCCTTCCTTCTTTTTTATACACATAATAAAAAATTAACATCCCGATCAAGAAAACTTTATGAATATTTAGATTCTTGTATTTCAAAATATTCGCTAGACATTATTGAAACGCAAAATCTTGTTCTTACATTATCATATTTTTTTGCAGTTAATATGATTAGTATTAAACATAAAATACCCCTTGTTGAAAGAGTACACGGTTTTACAAATAATCCATTAACGATGCAAGCATATAAAGAATTAGATTTTCAAAAAATATTATGTGTAAGTAAAAGCGTTTCTGAACACTTGTTTCATAATGGAGTTTCGGCACATAAATTATCTTCGATTTATCCCGGTGTTGATACCCAGACATTTGTCCCGAACAAAAAACTCTCGATTCGAAAAAAACTTAATTTTTCAAACTCAGATTTTGTGCTACTTCACGCTTCGAGAATACATACGCACAAAACACACGAAAAAAGTATTTTAGAAACAAAAGGAATTATTACTGTCTTAAAAGCGCTTTCGATAGTTTTAGAAACACATCCTGAAGTGAAACTCTTAATCGCCGCCGCTAGACCAAATGAAAAAGACAAAAAAGGTTTTGATAAATCACTTCAAGAGATAAAACATTATTGTTCAATTTATGAAATAGAAGATAAAGTTCAAATTCAAATGTTTAATTTTAAAGATATGCCTAAAGTATATAATTCCACAGATGCATTTGTATTAATGTCGCAAGAAGAAACGTTCGGACTTGTTTATGCAGAAGCAATGGCATGTGAAATTCCTGTAATCGGAAGTTCTGTGACAGGGATACCTGAAGTCATAACAAATGCTGAAGATGGTTATTTACTTGAACCTGATAATTCTGTTGAACTTTCAAAAAGAATTACGTGGCTTATTCAGGATGAAGAAAAAAGAACACAATTTGGAAAAAATGGTCGAGAGAGAGTTATTCATAAATTTGCAATACAACAAATTATGATAGAACTTGTTGAAGAATACACTGAAATAATTAAAGAATACACAAAGAATTAATTCTACTGAACAACTACAGTATATCCTAATTCTTTTATTTTAAGCAAATATGGTTCAAGTAATCCTTGTGCAAAACCCGTACAAGAACTTGCAACAAATACAAATTTACCGCGTAGAAATAAAGGATATTCCGCACACATTTTCGGACGTTTATTATGTGTAAAAATCGCACATTTGTTCTCAGATGTTAAATTTGGACAACCAATATTTGCTAAAGATAATTCAAAATATCCATCTTTACGCAAAACTGTTTGAGAACCCTTTGCAACTATAGGTATTTGTGATGCATCTAACAAAAGTTTTCCTTGTTTACAACATTTTGCTTGGCAAGAACCATAACAAATAGGTGCAAGACTATTTCTGGCTTCAATAATAATTAATTCAATTCTATCCATATATTTTGAGAAAGACCGTCTCTTTTTGAGACGGTTAGCGTGTAAAAATTATTTTTTCACTTTTTTCTTACTTACTACTGGTTTTTTCGCTTCTTTTTTTGCTACTTTTTTAACTGCCACTCTCACTCACCTCCCTTGAATAACCAAGCCGTTTATTGCGAGCATATTTGTGACTAATTTAAAATACATATCATAGAGAGTATATAAACCTATGTAATTTATGAACTTATCCAAATAGTCTGCACTAAAATGAACGACTTTTTTACATAAAATTTCCGGAGAAACTTTACAAAAAACTTGCTATTGAGATAGTTTTAACAAAAGGTTTTTAAGTTTTAATGGAGGAATGTTTGAGCGAATTGCTTCTTTTTCAAAAACACTTTGCGATACAACATATCCTTTTTTTTGAATTTCAAAAGTAAGTTTTTCAAAAGAAGGTATTTGGCTTAATCTAAGTTCTTTTGCGATAAGAGGTAAAACATATGTACCAACAACTCCAAATTGTTGTTCTTGAATATATGTTTGTAACCATTTTTGTGAAACAGTAAATTGAGTACATTTATCTAAGAATTTTTTATTTTCATAATATGAATTCATACTTATCATACCAGTATATAATGGTCCAAGAACAGAACCTTTTTGAAAACCTGTCTTTGAAAATTTCCAAGAATATGATGATTCATATTTTACATACTGGTGAAAATCTAATTGTGCATCTAATTTTGTTTTATTTGCAAAGGCTTGAAAAAAGACACGATAATAATGTTTATGAGGATATGCAAAAATTGGTATAAGTGCTTTTTCAAACTGTGCGGAAATTTTTTGGATATGTGCAATTAATACCCTCACTCCAAATTCATGTTTCCACGGAATATCTGTATTCATAAATGCCCCATATTTTCTTCTACCCGCTTTTTTTGAAGAACCGCATAGTGCAGCAGTATCAGTTGCGGTAACTGCCAATAATCCTCCATGTTTAATTCTTTTTATTGCAGAATCTAAAAAAAAATTTGGTGAACCGAATGGATCAACGTCGATAAAATCAGACATTTTCTGAGATAACAAAAATCTATCTGCAGGTAATTGAAAAACAGTACAGTTTTTTTTAATATCATTTATTTTAAGATGTTTTTGTATAGATAATACTGCTTTTGGACTGATATCGTTATAAAAAACTTGTGCATTTGAAAAATCTTTTTGGATACGAATTCCTCGCACACCAGTTCCTTCAAGAGGTAATTGACATAAAAATTCTTTTGGTTTTTGTATTTGTAAATATGCATGTAAAAGTGCAATTGTCAAATCTCGATTCATTTTCATGAGCGGATTATAGAAAACAGATAGTTCTCTTGAGATAAGAGTATTTGAATCGATATCTAATTTCACTTGTTCTTCTTGAATCATTCTGATATGACCCCCTTTATTTTCTGAGAACCATAAAAAAAATAAGATACATTCTGTAAATTTGTATACTCAAAACCAATTAAAAATTCATACATATTTGTAAAAAGATCATGTGTGATATTAATTGTTTCTTTTTGATTTGGAACTAATTGAATTGGAGTTATGTTATTTTCAAAATCATCAATAAATACTTTTTGAATTATTATTGGTTCATTTTTATTATTTGCAATAAATAAATATAATGAATCATTCTTATATGCGTGATCAAGAATCTGAATATCTGTGTTTTCCCAATACAATCGTTCTGATTGTTTTTCTACTAACGGTATAATTGAAGTAAAATCAAATAAAAATGTTGAAATAATACCAATAAGTATAAATAAAACTGCAATAATGATTATCATTTCAGTTGTTGTTTGACTTTTTTTTCTCACTCTATACTCACCATACGTTTTGGAGTTTCAAACACTTCTCCTTTTGTGTTTTGTGTAAATACTTCAAATGTATAATTCCCTACAGATAAATCAGTGAAAATAAATTCATCATACCTTGGTGCTTGACTTAAATATAACGATGAAATTTCATTTGGTGTTAAAACTTTATTAAAAACCATAACATCATCAATTAATCCATCGAAAGGTCGAATATAATTACTTGCTCTATTACCAATAGCTAAATTATTTTCGCTTGTTATTGTTGAAGCATTCCCAGTCATTCCGCTACTTGATTGAACACCATTAACATATAGTCTTACTAATCCTTCTTCTGTAAATGTAACTGCAACATGCGACCATACATTTGAATGTACTGAATTTATTTCCGAATCAACATTATTATCATAATTGATTCGAAATCCTACACGATTATTTGGTGGATTGTATCTGAAACGAAAACCATCATCAGCACCTGCACTATTTGCCTTTTCCAATATTCTTGCATCACTGTGACCTAAATTAGTTGGGTTTATCCATGCAACTAATGTACCTCCCTGTTGCAAATTAAAATCAGTTGAATGCGAAACAATAATCCGCTGATTTTGACTTGCATTGAATAAAACTGCATCGCCAATCTTGCCAGAATTGATTTGAACACCACCATTTATCGTTCCATTATGTATTCCCATATAATCTATAACAGTATTACCTTCAACATCATCCATACGCCACCACGATACAAGCGAGTCATTAAAATTTAACACTACTGAGACATTTTTTTGTGAATATGAATAATGTGTTATATTTAATATATCACCACTCAACATTTTTTGATTCAAAGGAGTCGGATAAATAAAACCAAAGAATTCAGAAAAAATATTATCCGCAACACGTCCGTATAATGGAACTTCCCCTGTAAATGTATAGGGACGATTATGTAATTCAAAAGAAAACAAAATAGTTAATTCATACGCATTGTCATTCACTGTATGAGGTAATAGCATTTGTGTTTCTTTGTAGGGTTCAAGTGTAAAGGCATCCATATTAAGCAATTCGCCATTTATAGTCATATTTGTTATCAAAACAGATTGTTCATAAGTATTTTTGAGTAATAACATCAACATCGAACCTTCATGTTCATACCCCATTATTTGAATATCTGTTGATTGCCAATATATTGCCGATTCTTGTTCTTTATTATACAAACCTATATTCGTGAAATCTAAAAATACAAATGCAATAATTCCTATAATTATAAATAAAATTGAAAAAAGTATTAAAAATTCGGATGCCGACTGAGATTTTGTATGCATGATTATAAAAGATTGAAAGGTATATTTAAAGTTACTCACTAAATAAAAAAATTGGATAACTATACGAATAATATATGCCCTTATATTCACCAAAACCTGTTTGAACAAATATGGGTTGGGTTGTATTTTTTGTCATTGATAATTGAGTTAATGTATAATCTGAACCATTTATAATAATATTACTATCCCCTATAAATTGAATATCTATTTCATTACTTAATGTCTCTAAAAGTAAACCATTTGAGTCTTCAGACAAATTAATAAAATAATCATATGATTGAATAAAACCAGTACTATCATATATATGAATCAAAACATTTGTATCTTCACTTGTTCCTTGTAAAATTGTATTGGTTTGGTTTGTTAATTCAGTGTTTAGATGCATTGTTAAGCTCAAATTTGAGATAAAAGTTTGGTTTGAATCTAATTTAAAAGTATTGCTTGTTGTATGAAAAGCATATCCAAATGGTTTTAAATCAACAGCATATTGCGTCATATTTAAGTCAATTCCAGGTCTAATAGTTTGCATTTGAGCAAAATTTTCTTCTAATTGCAAAAATGTATTCTCTTGTTCAAATGGTCGCATAGTACCTGTTACAGTAATTGTCTGAAAATCTTGGTTTTGAATAAGCTCAATATCATCAATTCGCAATACATCCAGAATAGTGGATGAAATATCATTTAATAAAAAATATATTTGGTTTGCTTCAATTAATTCATCCTGCATATTGAAAGTTTTTTGTGTTACAGAACTTAATGAAAATTGATATGAAACAAATCCTATTAAAAATATTAAGAAAACAAACGAAAAAATCAAACTTTTCTTAGATTGTAAAAATTTCATTGAATCCAAACCTCTGTTTTAGTGTAATAATATGTATCATCAGCCAAGAATTGTTGATATGAAACTTGATTAGTTGAACTATTTACACAATTATTTTTCTGTACACTTACTATATTCGTTGTTTTATTAAAAACAGTATATCGTGCACAAATTTGCGAGGGTAATGTTTGTATAAAATTTTCAATTGTTGATGAGTTATCAGTCAAAATAGCAGTTTGTGTTAAATTTGAATTTGTAAGAGCAAAACCCAACTGATGAGTTTGTAAATCTAATGATGGTTGAGATAAAGATGGTAATGATTCAAATGTAAAAAGTAACACGAACATGAATAACACTAAGACAAACAAACCATCTATAATAAATACAAATCCTTTTTTATTCACTCGTAATCACCATTTTAAACTGATATAATTCTTTATTTTCATCAACTCCATATAATGTATGTTGATCAAGAAAAATATCTTTTTTTTCACCAAAAACAGAATGTAATTTTAATTCTTCACTTGTGTGATTATATTGATAAATATCTCCATAGACTGAATATGTAATTGGCAGACCAATTTTTTGAGCAATATATGAACCATTTGTAAGATTTTGCAAATGTTGTATTTTTTGTGAATAAAGATACCCGCTATGTGACTCAAGTCCGATAAAATGAACATTGTCTGATAAATTAGCAAAACTGTACCAATTTTGCGGAACTCCTTGCGTGTGAAAAAAATTTCGAAGTGCAACCTGAGTTTGAATTAACAGAGATTCAGTTTCTATTTGATTTTGATAACGAGAATCACTAAATACATATAATTGATATGAACCTAGCAATACAAAGACAAATAAAATAAAAGCTAAAATTAAATCAACTGATAATATTTGAGATTTATTCAAATAAAATCACCCCGTCTTGTTTTAAAATTTTAAAAATACCCGTTTTATTTGCAACAAAAAGTTTAGTATAACTTAAGGTTTGTGTTGTGAACTCTTCAGATTCAATAATAATTGTTTTAGGGTAAAAAAAAACTTTATTTTCACTATATTCTTGTTTTGATGAACTTTCACCAATAAATGCTATATTTGCAATACTTGTTGCAATATTTTGACTTTGAATTTGTTGTTCATGAAATTTTATATTTTGATCAAGCATTTGAACCCTATCAGTAAAAATAACAAATAAAACAGTCAGAACAAGTGTCAAAATAACTAAAATGATGATCATTTCCACTGTTAATTGAGCTTTTCTCATGAAAAGACAACCTCTTGTCCAATTGACTGAACAGTAATTACTGCCAAACCATTTTGTGCAGAAATATTACCTGAAACATTAAAAGGTATTAAACGTATCGATGAAGGAAAATCATCGCCGTACAGATATAATTCTACCGTATTATTTGCTATTTCTATTTTATTCGTTGAACGTGGAAAACGAATCTGAACTGTTTGTTCAGCACCATTACCTTGCACATACACACGATGAGCTGTTGTTGAAATATCATCAACTGCTAATCTTGCAAGACGTTGATCTTGCGACGTCAAAAAAGAATTTTTAACCGTATCTGCTGAAAAAAATAAAATACTAAATACGATAAGAACTAAACTAAAAATAATCATCATTTCCGCAGAACTCTGGGATTTTTTCATTCTTACACCCGATATATTTGTGAAGATTTTACATCTACAACGATTCCACTATCCGTCATTTTTATTGGAAAAATTCTTCCCGCATGTTTTGTTCCGCGCATTTTAAAAATTTCAAGCGCACGTTGACGAATATCTCCTTTTCGCTCATTATATAACAAAATAACCGCGTCAGACTCATAATCTAAAACTGAAGCTTTTTTTGTCACTGCATTACTATCTTCTTCTCCAACAAAAACTCCCGTACAATTCCAACGAGATATCAATTTATAAAAATCAGTTATTTCACGTCTTTGAGCCATTTCAGAAGAAAATAACATTAAATATTCAGTTATTGAATCTACTGCAATTCTTTTTGCATGAATTGAATCAATCAAATCACGAAACGACCCACCCCCTGATTTCAAGGCCTTATATACTTGCTCTGGAGTATATTCATGAATAACAAGCATATCTTGCTTTTCCAAGTTTTCAATATCCCACCCAAATTGTTTTCCAAGTGCAATGATTGCCTCACGAGATTGTTCAAATGTAACATATACGCCGGGCTCATTATACAAAACAACTCCGTCAATAAGGTACTGTAATGCAAACGTACTTTTACCCGTTCCAGGACCACCTGAAACAAGTGTTTGAGAATATCGAACAAAACCTCCATCAATAACTAAATCAAGATCGGGAATTCCTGTTTGTGCTCGATCTCCAATTGGTTCTTGTGTATATTTAATTTCATCTGGTACGACTTGATTATAAAAACCAAAACCTGCGCTTTGATTACCCATACTTTGAAACTTTTGTTCTAATGAAGCCAAATCTTTTGATCCTGAAGATTTTTGAGGGTTTTTCTGTGTCACTGAAACAGAATCGCTTTGAATCTGTAAACTCGGATTTTTATATTGTGAACTTAATTTAACAACTTTTTCATTTTGTTTATGATGCTCAGTTTTTTCCTCTTCTACAATTTTTGAGACTGGCTCTTCTTTTGTCTGATTTGGTGTTTCAGATTTTAATTGTGGAGCATCTCCAATTATTACTGGATCTTGTTCTTTTGGTTTTTGAACTTCTTGCGACTGTGGTTGGATTGGTACTCTCGGTTGGTTTTTAGCCATCTGATTCTGCATTTGCAATGACGACTGCATCATTAATGAATTATTTAAACCTTCAATAACTTGTTGAAGTTGTTCAAATTGTTTATTTGTCAACTGATTCTTTTTCTTCTCAAGTTGAAGTTGTTTTTTTAAAGATTCGTTCTTATTATTCTTTTTATCATTATTATTTTCATCCTTCCCATCATCATTATTTTCATTTGGCGATTTTTTTTTCAAATTAGAATAAAAATGCTTCTTACCATATAAGTGATCACGTATTTTTGCAATAACTGAATTTCGTTCTTTTTGTCGAAGTTGTGATAATAACTGAGATGTTTTTTGTAATTGTGAATCAACTTTAAAGTCTATTTCTTGCAAATTTAAATCTACTTTAGGATTTACTCCTTTTTGCATTGACTTTGATTTTTTTTTCTGTGTAAAAGTTTTTATGTTTCGTGGTTGTAATCCACCTATAGAATGACAAATTTGCATTGCTTCGTTTACATCATCTTTTTTCCAACCTGTGTGTAAAAGACTTTCTTGAATAATTGTATTTGATAAGCCCTTTTGTTGTGCTTGAGAAATATATGCTATTAATTTTAATATATCCGTATAAGACATGTCATTTGGTGAAACTGCATCAGGTGAAAAACCATGTTTTGTTAATTGTTCAACAACATGGTCTTGTGTAAAACCAACCCTCTTTTTTAAAAGAGCATACTGAGTATGTCCATCATTTATCATTGTGAGCTATGAGTGTAAAAGAAAAAAAAGGAAATAAAAGGAATCCTAGTTTGCACAGGATCCTTCATAGTTTCGATTTGGTGCCATTGTGTGTGACGCATCATTTACACGATCTTCATAATCAGTTGATATTTGCACCGCATAACTGTCTCCGCCAGTCGTACAAATTCCCAAACCTGTTAAAACTGAACCATTAAAATGCGTACCATTAACTAAATTTCTTGTTTCACCAGCTTGGATAACAACATCTTGTAACAGTACATTATCACTTCCATCAACGGTGAAATTTTGTACTACAATTGCATTTTGTCTATTGTTTTGAAGTGATAACGCATGACTTCCACCTGCTGAGAGTACCATTGAAACTCCAACTTCTTGCGTTGTCCAGAATAATGTTCCTGTTCCGCCACCAATGTCTCCGCCAAGTCCTGGTATTCCACCAAGCACTCCTACAACAATTAAGGCGATGATAATAACTACTGCGAGAATAATTAGATATTCAGTCGCTGTTTGTGCTAACTTTTGTTTTTTCACATTCATTTGTAAACCTCGTGATTGTACATATTGTACCTTTTATACCATTTTGGCAGTTTTAAGTTTATAAATGTTTTGCTATTTTTAGTGTTTTTACACATTTTACAATAAAATTCAAGAAATTGGATATTCAAATCGAGGAATGTATTGAATCGTTTTATTTGTGAATTCAAGCGTATACCAATATGAATTTACAGTTTGAAATTTTTCAGTAAACGTAAATGAAATTAAAGCCTGTTCACTTGGTTTTAATTGTTGATTAATAACAATTTCTTGCATATTAATAGTAATGTTCTGAAATAGAATTGGTTCAGAAAAAGAATTTATCAAAGTCATCTGCAAATGTGTATCATTTTGAGTTATACCTAAAATACCAACCGGAAGTCGTGCATAATATTGTTTACTCATTTGATTTTGTTGAGCATTTGAAAGACTCGGAATATCAATATAACTAAATGCTATAACACTTACGACAAGTATAGCGACAAATAATAACACAATGAATTCTACAGAAGTTTGTGCAAATTTTAACCGATTTTGATTATGCTTCATTTTTTTACATCCTAATAATAGCTACAATAAAACTTTACAATAACGCATCAATTGTATATCGTGCAATAATAAATACAATAAAAGAACCAACAACCATATATGGAGCAAACCTCAAACCCCTTTTCACATCACCATCTAAAACCCCACCTAAGAAAAATGAAGCCAAAAGAGATGTCATAAATAAAATGACATACGAAATTCGTTCTAAAAATACTGCACTAATACTTAATTCACCACCGCCAAAACCACCAATATCCGCACTTTGCGCACTATCCAAATCAGTACCTTCTTGAATTTCACTGACAGTTTCTACAAAATATATTGAAATCGAAAGCAATGAAGGTGTACCCATTATAATTATGAACATAATAAACATCATATTTGTTTTGATATTTACTTCAAGTTCTTTTTTTAACGACGAACGTTCTGATATATCAAGAGATAAACCTTCAAGTAATTCAGCTAATTTACCCCCCGATTTCATTGAAGCAACTAATAACCGAATCGTTCGTTGTAATGTGAGCGAATTTACTCTTTGCGATATTTCTTCTAGATAATCTGTAAAGTTTTTTACACCAGTCGAACGAGATGTTGCTCGTTCAAATTCTTTTCCAAGAACACCAAATTCGGGAATTGCAGCCATCTTTATAGATTGATACGGCGTCATACCTGCACGCAAATTTGCTGCAACGAGATTAAGCGCATTTGGTAATACGATTTCAACTTCATTTGAACGTTTATCCATTTTTAAAAAAAAATACGTATTAATTACAAAAGGAATAAGAAAAAACAAAAGAACACTTACTAATATATATGAAGATATTTTAAAAATTTGAATATTATTTATTTCTTCAAGTATTTCTTCAGGACTTAATTCATCTTCTTGAAATTGTAATAATTCTTCTTCTGATACACTAAATTCATATATTTGTGTACCGATAAATGAGCTTAAAAGAACAACGAACATGAGCAAAACAATAATTCCACCAAAAAATCTCCAATCACGATTTGTATCAGCATATTGTATTGATGTTTTAAGTTTATTTGCATAACCTTTTGGAATAATATTTGCAAGTCCGTAAAGCATGCGCATTAATAAGTTCATTAGAAGTGCACCGCCGGTCTTCGTGATTTCACAAAGACTATCAAAATTACTTGAACTATCATACTTGCAACAACAAAGAGTAAAAACGTAGCCTGATTTAATCCAAATCCTGCAAATGTTGAAAGTATAACAAGCATTGTTATTCCGATTGTTGGAATTGCAACTGAAAACATCATATATACTAATGACCACAAACCAAGTTCTCGAGCATAATTTTGAATTTTAGATTTTTGTTCAGAATTTAATTCGCTAATGACAGAATCTAAACCTCGTGTTAAATCAGAACCACTTTTAATTCCATTGATGATTTGCCAATATGTTTTTCGCATATATTCCGATTCTGTTTTACGCAAAGCTTCACGAAGAACTATCTCCATAGGAATTCCAACATTTATTTTTTTTGCAATTAAGGAAAATTCACGTGATGCGCTTTTATACCCACCTTCGCTTACACTAACCATTGCATTATATACTGTTTCTCCAGAGCTTACTTGTAAAGATAAATCACGTAATGCATAAAGCAAATACTTATCAATATCTTTAGCCTTATTCACTGCATTAGATACAGGATGTTTAATTGCTAAAAAAACTAAAATAAAAACAATTAAACCAAAAATTAAAATTGAAAGTAATGTTGCACGAACAAGGTCGATTTCTTGAGATTGAAATAACCGAAAAACACCTAATGCGAGAACAAATGCTAACAAATAATATGAAACTAACCCTGTTGCAATATATTCAACCGGATCAACTTTTTGTTCAAATTTCTCAACATCTTTTTTAATTGATGAAAAAAAATTAACAATAAACTGAGCTTGCGAATACAAAAATTTCACAAACATTTTTGAAAATGATGGAGGTACAATATTTAAAAAAAATCTGTCTGTCATTGTCTGTGCTCATTAACTTTTTAGGATATTATCAGCGCTTGCTTCGTCTGATATTGTATCAAGTAGTAATTGTGGATATTTATAATAAATTCGCATAATATGACCAACTTTATCAACATCAAAAACCTTATTTTTCAACATCCATTCTAATACTTTTTCTTTTTGTGATAAATCATTATTAATTTCTTTTTCAGTCATACCAGTATGAAGATTCAAATCTTCAACAACACGCACACTTGCTTCTTCTTTTACGAATTTATCGCCACGTGCCTGCCAACGAAATAAATAATTCAAATTAATTTTTTCATCAGAACCTCCAGGCAATAACTCTGCAACTTCTAATGTACGACGAACGCCTCTTCGCCTATCTCGATATTGTACTAATATTAATTGGAGAGCTTGCAATTCGTTTTCAGGTATATCAATTGGCGGTTGTGTTAACCGATGTTTAATTTGCTCAGCAGTATCAGCATGCATCGTTGCACAAACTGAGTGTCCAGTATGCATGGCTTCAAACATCGCTTCGGCCTGTTGTTTTCTTCGAATCTCACCAACAATGATTCTATCAGGACGCATACGTAATGATGCAACCATTAAATCAAGCATAGAGACTTCTCCCTGACCTTCAGCATTTGAAGATTTAGATGCAAGCGGGACCCAATTCCAATGTAATGCCTTAGGCAAGGATATCTCACGAGTGTCTTCAATACTTAATATACGATTCGTTGGTGGAATTAATGCCGCCATCGTGTTTAAGGCAGATGTTTTACCTGATGCAGTACCACCAACAACTAAAAAATTTAATTCATACTGTATTGCTTGCCATAAAAATGACATGACTTCTTTTGACATGGTATGATTTTTTGGATCAATCATGTGTACAACAGTCCACGGATTACGAGCAAAACGTCTGATAGTTAATGTATCTCCTTCTGTGCTAATTGGAAATAATGTTGCAGCAACCCGATCACCTGTCTGAAGATGTGCATCCATGATTGGCGAAAGTGCATTAATTTGTTTTCCAACTTTTCGAGCAATTTGCGATGCAATATTATATATTTCGCCATTTTCAGCATCAAAATGTTTTGTTGTTTTTAACCACCCATACCTCTTATGATAAACAGATAATGGTTCAGTATTTCCATTTATTGCGATTTCTTCAAGCCAATTATCACTCATGATAATTTCCATATCGCCTAAACCAAATGATTGATGAATAACTATACCTGAAAGAAATTTTGCAACATCGTCAGAAACATCAGAAAATGTTTTTTTAACCTCTTGTAACGTTAAATCAAAACGATCTTTTTTTACACCAAATATTTTCCTAGGATCTGTTGCGTCTCCTGATTCGATTGGTGTTTTTTCTGCTAATTCTTCAGTTAAATATTCTAACACTAATTGTGTACCTTCAGGAACTTTGTGTGAAATCACTTCATAAATCGGCGTGTTTTCTTTTGGAACTGACCATATATGTATATCAGCTACGACATAGTCCGACATGACAGTATATTCTTCTAATAATTTTTTATCATCAGATAAAACCGCTTTTTCTGTACCATCAATCTTTTCTCGTTCTAACAATATAACTTTTGGCGGTTGCGTAAAAATAAGAGGATATTCTATTCTCACCCTTTTTTGATAAGATAGAATTTTACAAAATTTTTCAATTATTGGAATTGAACTCTGACAATGCTGAGCTAATTCTTTAAATGTTGATTTTTTTTGTTCAACCAGTTTATCTAATATTGTATCAGCAATAGTTTGAATATTCGAACCTTCTTGAAGTCCTAATAAGAATTCATGCGCTTGTTCGTCTCCAATGTCTAAACTATTTGATTCCTCAACAATAGATTTTGATGAATCTTTTTCTCTTTTATCTTGAATTGAATCAGATTTCTGTGTTGATTGTAATTCTTCTTTTGCCCGAAGTATTGATTCTTTTGTTAAAATGGGTTCATTTTTTTCTTTGAGTGATTTTGTGGGTGAATTTTGAGACTCTGCTTGAATAGAGGCAGATTGTTCATGTTTAACTGGTTGCTGATTTGATGGTTTTATCGAGTCATGATCATCTTGTGTTTTGCTTTGTTTTAAAGAAACATTTTGTGAAGCCTTTGATTCAGATTTTGAAGCAATGTTTGAATCTACTTTCGTTTCTGATTCTGTAGATTTTACTTTCTTTGCATTATCTAAAAAACCCATTTTATTGTTTACCTATACCATAATTTTCAAAAACTTTCTCAACTGCTTCAAATTCTTTTGTGTTTACAAAAGATTCCAAAACATCTTTGGGTAAATGTTCTAATAATCCATCTAAAACATGTAATGCTTTTGTTACATCTTCATCTGATTCTTGTGAAAGCGCTTTTTGCGTCTCTTCAACAAGTTTTTCATTTTGAGATTCTAATTCACGAATATGATTTTGTAATTCTTCAACTTTATTGACAACAATTTCTTGCTCATCAATTTTAGCTTTTAATTGTTCATTTTTCTCTTCGGCTTTTTGAGTTGATTTTTGCTGTTCACTAATTTGAGATTCTAAATTTTCAATAGTTGATTTCAACTCATCTTCTCTTGTTTTTGCACTTGCAAGTTCTGATTTAAGACGTAACGCATCTCCCTGAGATTCTTTATCAAGTAATTTTTTTTCGCGTTTTTCTAATTCTTCTTGAAGCTTTTCTAAAGAAATTTGCGTTTTTTCAAGTTCATTTATACTTGCATGCATCTGTCTTTCACGTTCTTCAAAATCACTTATTTGCTTTTCAATTTCTTGATGACGTAATTGATTTGTTTGAAGTGAGTGTTCTCGTTTACGCAATTCTTCTTCTTTTTTTACAAATAATTTTTCTCGATCCTTTAATATTTTTGATTGACTATTTATTCTATGTTCTGCTTCAGATAATTGAAATTGTATTTCAAAAAATTTTTCTTGCTCAACTTTAAGTTTTACTTCTTTATCAGTTAATTCTTTTTCTAAATTTCTCAAAATATCCTCTCTTTTTCGTAATTCAGAATGTACAGATTGAAGATTTTTTGATTCTAATTCTTTTTGATGCTTAAATTTCTCATATTCTGATCTCGCACTTTTTATTTTTTTCTCAAAATGTTCTAATTCTGTATTTTTTTTTGCAAAATTGGAACGTAATTCTGCGTACTCTTTTTGCATATCTTTATATTTTTGCAAAAAAACATCATATTTTTCTTTTTGATCTAAAATACTTTGAGCAAATTGAAGTTTTTTCTGAACTACAGACTTATCTTCAACAAGTTTTTTTTCTAATTGAACATTTTGAATTTTGATTTTTTGTACTTGTTCTTCATTTTGTTTTAAAATTAAAACCCGTTTTTCATAATCTGATTTTTGAGATTGAAAACTATTTCTCTCTTTTAAAAAATTTTCATACCACTCCGCTAATTTCTTTTTTTTGGCATTGAATTCGTGAATATTTTTTGTTAAATTAGAATGAAACTCTTGAAGTTGGGAAAATTTTTGAGAAATACTTACTTCTCGTTTTTGAATATCTGATATTTGTCCTTGCACTTGAGAATATTTCTGAACATACTGTTGTTGATCTCGAAATAGTTTTTGTTGAAATTT
Source organism: uncultured Methanosarcinales archaeon (assembly GCA_964624275.1). GTDB lineage: Archaea > Nanobdellota > Nanobdellia > Woesearchaeales > DATGWN01 > CAZUXP01. The sequence goes on along the minus strand of CAZUXP010000005.1, from coordinate 12,459 downwards.
TTGTAATTCGGTAGATTTATCATCTAAATATGTTTCTTTTTGTTCAAGAAGTTTAGATTTTCTATCTATTTGCTCCTTTATATAATACAAATCCATACTTCTTTTTTCACTCATAGTAATTATCGTTGTAATTGATTAAAAAAATCAACAATTTTCTGTTTAACAGATTGTTTTTGCATAGAATTTAATTGAGTATATTTTTCTTGAATTAATTTATATGTTTGTTTTGCTTGAAACATATCTCCTTTCTCGAAGAAAACTTTACCTAATTCAATAAGATCAAGTACTGCCGTTTTTTCATCAATATTTTGTATATTAACGGAATGAATGAATTTTTCAAAAGAATCTTCTTGTTTTTGAATCTGACTTATTCCTTTTGTTAAATTTTGGTTTATTTTTTGTAGATATGCTTTAGGAGGTGCAGTTTTTCGTTTTGATATTTTTTGAATTGTTTCCTCCATTTTCTCAAATCTATTTGCTTGTTCGTGAAGTTGATCATAGAATTTCCCTATATTTTCTTGTAAAGACTCTTGAGCTATTGCCGTTTTATATTCAGCTGAATTTTTCTTTTTTTGTATTGATTCAGCTTGATTTTCAACATTTTTTCGCAATTCCAATACAACTTGTAACTGTCTTTGTACTTGTTCCTGCATAAGTTCTACTTGTTGACGTTCATATCGTAATTTTTTTTCTTGTAATAGTATATTTTGTTCTCGTTCACTCATTGTTTTATGTGCTGATTGAATTCTATCTTCTAACTGTGAACATTCTTGTTTTTTAAGTCGTTTTTTTTCTAAAAGAACCATTAACTCTTGTTTTACTTTTGCTGAATTCTGACGAACCCTTTCTTCTTGTGATTGTAAGAATGTTACATGTTGTTGTTGTTCTCTTTGTTGATTTATCAACTCACGTTTCATCTTCATAATTGACTCACTTAATTGTCTATGTAAATCAATTTGTGAATTTAATGTATTTGTTTTTTCATCAATTTTTGAAAACAAAGAAATTATATCCGATTGAAGTTGTGGGGTTAATTGTTCTTGAAGCAACCGCTCTTTTTTTTCTAAAACTTTTTCTTTAAACAATAACTCTTCTTCTTTTTGTAAAATTTCTTCTTCTTTTTGCAAGCTTGCATTTTCTGCAGATTCGCTCATTTCAGGTTTTTGAAAATCAAAATGTTCATCCTGCGAATCATTTTCATCAGCAAACGTCGGCAAATCAGCACTTGAAGATTGAGATGAAAAACAAATTGAGCGAATAAAAGATTTCACTTGTTCTGGAATTTCTTGAATAAGTTTATCACGATCTTTTGAAGAAATTTTTTGAATTGTTTCTAATGATTTTTTTACAGATGAAAGTTGCAGACCAAGATTAAATTCCTTATTTAAACCCAAAACAATAACAGATAAATCAAAATCACTCACCGGTAAATCAACTAATGACGTATAATAAGCCAATACATTCTCTTTGTTCATTCAATCTCCTCTTTTTTCAAATGGTATAGCACCATCTAAAAGCCCCGCTTAAATAACTATAGTTGTGTGAAGTACAATTATAATATGTATATAAATACGAATTAGTTCATTTATAAACTTATGTTGTATCTTTAAAATAACAAAAGTTATTTTTTTTTCAAGCTTTCTTTAAGAGATTGCACTGTTAATCGATTTTTAGCAAGCTGATCTTTAAGTGAATTTTGAGAATTGTTGACAAATTGAGATTTTTGAGAACTTACGTTTTTATTTTGCAGTGTTTTATGATGCAACCGTGCAATTTGATCTTTGAGTACTTTTAATTTTGATTCTGGCTTTTTTGTGGAAGAATTGGTATATTTGTTTTTTTGGAGTGCCGTTTTTGAATTAACACTTAGAGATGATTTTCTTAGAGTTTGGAAATTCTTTTTACGAAATACATCATGTGAAAAAATACCAAAATGAGTTAAAATAATGCTTGTTACTAATATCAAAAATACAAAAATACCAAATCCGATAATTACTAATTTCGCATCAAATTTATTTGTATCGACTTGATTATCGTTCAAGCTTTGATTCGTATGTGATTCATTTACAAGCGACTCATTTTGTAGAAATTGGCTTTTTGGTCTTTGAATTATTTGAAACTCAACAGGAATAGTTCTAATAAATTGCGTATCAAGAAATGAAAATGAGAAAAAGACTTGACTTTGGTTTTGTGTAACATTTGTATTAAATAATACTTTGTCATTTTGATTCAAAAATTGTGTGAAAAACAAAGATTTCTCATTTCCTGATTTATGATAAGTTATATTACCATCCCAATACTGCAAAGCTTGTAATGTAAACGATTCAACCGCATCATCTAAATCCCCATTTGAAACTGTAATGTTTTGAGCATTCATTTCTTGAGATATAAAAATACCTTCTCTTGTTGTATATGAAATACCTATTTTTGGCGATACAGACATATTTACTCTTGGTCTAAATTTAAATGTAATATCTTGGGTTTGTTTTGGAACAAATTGTTCAAATTGTACAATTTCGTGTTTCACATCAAAATCAATTGTTGATATGGGATATAATTTTATATCATATATTGGCGCAGAACCATTATTTGTTACTGTAAAATCCCCATCATACATATTAAATGTCTCTAAATTTGATGGAAATGAAGCCGTTATTTGCAAAGAATTCGTATAAGGTTCTACAATTACAGTTTTATTTTCAGACAAATTAAAATACACTGTTTGATTCATTGAAGCTTGATATGAACTCAATGCAATTGTTGGTATAGAAAATGTTGTCTGATTTTTCAAGTCTTTCGGAATAAGTTTATATGAATAAACTAATTGTTCAACATCTTCTCGAAGAGTTAATGTACGATTCGTTTGTCCTTGTATTATAAAATGTTCTTGTGGTATTCTTTCATAAAATTGATACGTAAATGACCGTCCAGGTTGTGTTGAAGTCGCATACACATCAATAGTTACAGGTTGTGAAACTTCAACAGTATCTTGAGATATTTCTGTTCGAAAAGAAACCGGTTGGATTGGTTTAATTGTTAAGGTTTGATTTTGACTTATGATAAAATTTTCATTATTAACAGTATAATTTAATTCAAATCGAATTGGTATTTGTGTATTTTCAGAAACATAGGGTGCTTCATATTCATGCGTAAATGCTCGAATTAAAAATAATGGTCGAACAAAACGAGAATCACTTTGAATTTTTTGTTCGTCGATATATAATGTTGCAGTAACGTTTGAATAATTATAAATATGTTTGTTTTTATATGCAAAATGAACTTTTCCTTTTTGGAATGATGTATATTCACCTTGATTTGTTATATTTAAAACAAATTCAAAAGCTTGAGAATGATTCAGTATTTCTGGTGGAGGATCATCTTCTTGAGTTACGGTTATAAAATGAGGCGAGGAAGTAAATGTGAGATTATTATTATCATGCAATAAAGAATACGAATAATAAATTGGGTAAGTGCCAGATACTTTTGGTTTTAACATAAATTCAAAGTCTCGATTTTGGTTTTCTTGCAACGAAAATATAGTTGAATATTGTTGAAAATTATCAATATTTAGAGAATTATCTTCAAATGAAAATGGTTTTTTTACTATTTCAAAAACATCCGGAATATAATATGTCATTCTGATATCTGATATTTTTTCATCATATGCATTTATTGCAGAAAGATTTAATGTGAAAGATTTTGCAATATCAAGAGAGGTTTGATTAAATTCTTGCGTAATATTAATCATTGAAGGCGCATGCAATTCTATAGGTGAAGGGTGAATTGGGTACTCAATACCTTCAAATTCATAAAACAATGTTGAAAATATATTTTCATTTTGTTTGGGTTTAAGAGGAATGAATCTATATGTACACGTTATGGATTTTTGAGACTCTATATTTTGTTCAAAAAAAACACGGCTCTGAGTATGTTGGCAACCCGAAGATTGTATAACTCTACCATCAATCACAGGATGAACAAATGAAACTTTTTGAGCAGTTTTGGAGCCATTATTGAAAATATATAATCGCGCATGGAATTCATCTCCAACATAATCTCCTTTTTCTGTAAGAGTCCAATTAACTTGTAAATCAGGCTGTAATGCATATAATTCTAATTCAACTTCATAATATTTTTGTTGAGTCTGTGAATCAATTATTTCTTCTGAATCAACAAAACGAATTTTATGATTACCACTTTGAATTTCTGAATTTTTTTGTAATATATACGACTCACCACCTTGAATATTTAATAATTGAACTTGTTGACCTTGCGTATCAATATTAACTCGTAATTGTGTAGAACCAAATTGCAGAATATCTTGCGATGTATATAATGAAGAAAATAAAAATGAGTCAGAATATACACTAATACTTACTAATACTAGTATACCAATCCAAATGAATCCTCTTTTTACAATCATCCTCAAGTCGTATTTGTTTGATTTTGCGAAGTCACATTACTTGTTTGATTAACTATTGATTCAGAATCAGACGGGAAAAAAGAACGCCAGGATGAATTCGATACATTTGCATCAAAAATATCGCTTATTGATGAAAACATTTCCTCCGGATTCAACCAGAAAATTGCAAAGATTATAACACATACTATCGCAAAAAGCACAATTGTTCGTGTTAAAACTGTAACTATTTTAAATGCAAAAATAATGCAAACAATACAAAATATAATTATACCTATAGTTAGTAATATATTATTCATATCAAACAAATGTGCTTTGGTATTTATAATGCTTTTGTAATAATAATTATATGTACTATACCTATTTTTAAATTATTTAGACAACAACTCTGCAAAGCAAGTTCGCTTTGCAGAATGTAGAATTACTTACGAGATTTTCTCGAAGCTTTTTTCTTCGCTACTTTTTTCTTTGCAACTTTCTTTTTAGCGACTTTCTTTGCAACTTTTTTCTTCGGAGCTTTTTTCTTTGCTACTTTCTTTTTAGCTACCTTTTTCTTTGCAGATTTCTTTACAGATTTCTTAGCTGCTTTTTTCACTACTTTCTTTTTTGCCGCTTTCTTTGCTACTTTTTTTACAGTTTTTTTAGCTGCTTTTTTCTTTGCAACTTTCTTGACTGCTTTTTTTGCAACTTTTTTAGCTGCTTTTTTCTTAGCCATTTTGTATATAACCTCTTATGATAGTCCTTTAACAGGATTTATATACAATTCTATGTAAAGATGTTTATAAATGTTTTCGTAAATTCGCTATTTTACAATAAATCCATTTTGTTTTTGAACAAATTCTTTTACATGCAATAATTTATTTTTATTTTGTGCATACAAAGTACATAATGATTGATTCTTCTGAACAATATCATTTTTATGAACATGTAAATATACTCCTGCGCCAGTATCAAAAGGAGCTCCAAGAAGTTTTGCAATTCTTGAAATTTCAACATTATCAATATGTTTTACTTTTCCAGATGATTGAGACAGAACAGTATGCGTATATCTTCCAACAGATATATTTTTTGCATCTACTATTTTCGCACCTTGAGCGACGAGTATTTTTTGAAATTTGTCATATGCTTTTTGTGACTCAAAAATTTCTGTTGCTATTTTTTGTCCATCCTTTTTTTTTGTAATGAAATTAATAAGCTGTGCACTCAAATTAATTGCTTTTTCTTTTAATTGAAGTGATCCTTTCGGAGAATTTTCTAAAGTCCATAATATATCTCTTGCTTCCAATGCAGGTCCAATACCGTTTCCAATAGGTTGAGAACCATCAGTTATAATTGCAAGTACATCCATACCTAATTTTTTTCCAATACGAACAAATAAATGCTGAAGTTTTTTTGCTTTCTGCATTTTTTCAATTTTTGCTCCCTTACCAACAGGAATATCAATTAAAACATGAGTTGCACCAACTGTTTTTTTCTTTGCCAATATACTTGCAACTAATTGACCTTGCGGATCTAAAGATAATGGGTGTTCAACGCGAATGATTTTATCATCTGCTGGAGCCAAATCTAATCCACCACCCCAAACTAAACACCCATTTGTTTTTTTTACAACATCTTTTATTTGTTTTGCGGATAAACTTACATTTGTTAAAACTTCCATCGTATCACTTGTTCCAGCAGGACTTGTAATTGAACGAGAACTTGTTTTTGGCATACAATACCCAGCTGCTGCAAGTATTGGAACAACAAGTGTTGTTGTTCGATTCGCTGCAACCCCACCTATGCAATGTTTATCAACAACTATTTTGTGTGGAAACTGAATTGTTTCCCCTGATTCAATCATCGCATTTGTTAAATGAACTATTTCTGATTCGCTTAATTCATTTGCAAAACATGCTGAGACAAAATATGTCATTTCAATATCAGTCAATTCATTTTTTGTAATACTCATCACAATATCATACATTTCATCTTTACTCAAGCGTTTGTTATGCAATTTTTTTTGAATTGCAAAAACTGCGGATGGTTTTGATTTTGGTTGAATATATATTAATCCAGTATTTTTTTGAAAATATCGATGTAATTCTTTAAATATACCTACTTGATTTTTTTTAATAAATGATTCATCACTTGTAGTGTCTAATATTGCTATTATTTTTTGCGAAGAATATTTTTGCCGTAAACTAACCCGATCCCCAGTTCGAAGTCTTAATTTTTTTGCAGAAGATTCATGTAAAACTACAATATAAATACCACCAGTTGTTAAAGCCAATTTTTTTAGTTTAAATTTGGTATCCGTATTCATTTTTTAGTTATATCCACTCATCGATCGTTGCTACCATTACTTGAATTGGAGGCGTACCAACAAATATTTTTGCATCTTGAGGTTTTGTTGTATCAAATACAAGATATGTTGGAGTTCCTTGTAATCCCATATTTTTTGCATTAATCGTATCACTTTGCACTATATTATAAATCGATTCAGATTCAAAACATGCTACAAACTGACCGTAATTTTCACTCATTTCACCAATATTCAATAATGTATTAACACTAAATTGATTTTGATACTCATAGAGTGTTTCCTTTGCTTGCAGTGCCAATCCTTGGTTTTTTAAACACTCATAAGTCATACCTGCTCGTATTGAGCCTTCATTTAATTCATCCAACAAAAAATGCCTTGTCTCAAATTGAACTTTTTGTTCATTTTTATATATGTCACGTAACTGAAGCACTAAAGGATGTGAAGATTTACAAAATTGACAATTAAAATCTATAAATTCAATTATATATATACTCTCTTGTGATAATCGTAGTTGTTCTTTATAATTTGATGGTAATTCGAAATCAAAATCTCCAGTTAATGGTGTCAGTTGCGATTCTAAGTATGACGTCGCGAATAATAATGGGAGAAACAGTATAAAAAATAAAGCTGGAAGATACACAAATTTTTTTAGGTTAATAGGGTGATGTTTTTTCACATACTCATGTTTAACATAAAAAAAGAAAAATACTGTATATCCTATATATATTGCACTAAATACTATAAGTAATAGTATTAGCATAGCCACACTTGGAATTAATTCAAACACCATAAAAAGAAGTATGATGAAAAAAATCGTTACAAGAAGTACTAAAATTGTAACACCAGTAGTTTTTGTTGGTTTAAATGATTGAAAAAATGCTTTTTTGACTGACATAGTGTAAAGGTTCATAACTGAAATTGTCAAAAATACAACAAATAAGAACACAACTATTCGATCAATAATAAATATATTAAAGGGCGTAGTTTCAGTTATAACGCTCACAAATACATAACGTAAATTCAAAAATAAAAATATAATTTTGTATAGAGCAAAAATGCTCATCCATACTATTATGAGTTTTATGAGTTTTGAAAATGAAACTATTTTTGTTTTTGTAATATGACTATAATAATACAGAGGAAAATAAATTAACGCAGTAATAAAAACTGTTGCAAATAGTAAAATACCAATATATAATCCAAACAAACTCCATAACGACTTTTGAATGATTGGATCTGTAAAGATAATGCCTAATAATGATTGATCACCATATAATTGAATATATTCTGGATTTTGTGTACCTTGCGAAGTAATTGTTTGAATTATTGCTCCAGCATTTTGTGCGATACTACCTATTGAATTTTTTAAAATTCCGTACACAAAATTATATGAGACTATTAAAAGTAAAACCCACCCTGTTAAACTCAAAAAACCAACAGGGTGTTTTTGCATAATTGAATATACTTTTGAGAATAGTGATTCTTTTTTTTGAGACATACATCAATTTTAGGAATATGTATTTAAAAAAGTATTCAAAGAATACTAAAAAAGATATTATTCCTTAACAAAAAGATGATGTTTTTCGTTACCGTCTAACTCTTTTAAAATTCTCTTTAAAATAAGTTTTTGAGGATCTGGTATAAGTTTAACTCGTTGTTTTAAATCTTCAAAACTTGTAAACGGTTTTCCTTGACGTTCTTCAACTATTTCCCACATGTGCTTTTTACCAAGACCCGGAAGTAATTCTAACTGGTGCATTCGCATACTCAGTGGTGTTGATTCATTAAAAAACGTAATAAATTTTTCTTCATTCTTTTGAATAAGCGCACGAACGACATATTCTAATTCACCATTTGCTGTTGCAGTCAGTCTTTTGATTGGAATTTTTCCATTTATATGATGAATTTGATCACGTTTTCCATTTCCAACATAGACTTCATCTCCTGATTTAACGTGAACATCTTTTTTTGGAACGAGTTCTAATAAAATGAAATTAGATTTACCAATTGCTTGCACAATCGGAACTTTTTTGTACCCAACTTGTTTTTCGAGCGGATACCCATTTGGGAGAAAATCCAATACTATCGCGTAATCTTCTTTTACTTGTTGCATATATATCCCCTCGAATCATAAATCTAAAATAATATAAGTACTCTATATTTATAAAACTATCTAAGAAATTTGCTCTGTCCAAACAGTGATGTCGAAGACAAAAACAAAAAAGCTTACAGCGAGTCTTCAGATTTTTTTTGACGATAAATAGTTGCAAACTCAGGCGCGACTACTATATAATCATCACCAAAACCTGCGATATCACCTTTAATAGCATCACATGTCTTTTTTAGTTTACTAATTGCTCGTTTTAATTCAATAACATCTTTTTCTTTTAATGGTTTAATATTTACAAGTGCAATTGTATACCCATCGCGAATTGTATCGAGTATTTCTTTGACATCTGAGAAGTCTTCAATTGTAAAAGGTCGCACAACTACTTTTGCATCATCGTCTTTAACCATTGGTCGTGAATCTAATTCAACATATTCTTCTTCAATCTCTAAAAGATCATCATCATTATTACTATTATTTTTTAATTTTCCAGTTAAGTTTGCAAAAAATCGCTTCATCTGTGTACCTCTACTACAACGTTTAAAAATAAATGGTTTAAAACTATATATAAATGTTTCGTTTTATAAATTGAAATTTTATCTTCTATACAAATACACATATCGCTGAGACAACAACAACATTTTTAAAGGGATTTGAATTCCACAAGTGTATTATGGCAACAAGAGTAGGCGGAAATCGAAGAAAAACACGACACGTGTTTCAAAACTCAGTCCGTGAAAAAGGTAAATTAAGCATTCGAAGATGCTTGCATGAATATGAAATCGGACAAAAAGTTGTTTTAAAAGCACAGCCGATTATCCAAAAAGGATTATATTTTCGAAGATTTCACGGAAGAAGCGGAGTCGTTTTAGCAAAACAAGGCGATTGTTACAAAGTTGAAGTTACTGATGAAGGAACAAAAAAACGAATTATTGTTCATCCAGCACATTTACAATCTTTATAAAAATGACAAATCCAGAAATAGTTTTTGAAGAACCATTAAGTTCATACGATGTAAAAAAAAATTTGAAAGTCTTAAAGAAACGAGATGAAGAACTTGGTTTTCGTGCAAATCGATGTGAAGCGTATGTGAACCAATTCACACCATTAACCGATAAAGATGCAACTGCTTTGAAAAAAGAATTAGTTGAATTAGAAATTCCACGACTTAAAGACGAGCATATAATTAAATTAGTAGATATATTACCGCATTCAGTTGATGATATAAAGTTAATATTAAGTGGATATGCGTTAACAATCAAATCTGAAAATTTGAAAAAAATAGAGGATATACTTGCAAAGTATCGCAAGTAATTAGTTACGTTTAGATTTATTACGCTGCAATGTTTTGCGACTCGATATTTTTTTTTGTTCTACTTTTCCTTGTAAATAGTCATCAATAATTGGTATTGACACAAATATCCACGCAAATGGAAGTATTGTTGCAAGAATTCCAAACAAGACGCCAGAAACATAATGCATTTCTGTTAAAAATATTGTAAGTTGATAAGAAGCTGTTATTATAATACCTGCTATTATGTATAAAGGTAAAAAGTAATACAACTGTTTTTGAATCGTTTTTTGATAATATTGTTTAATTGATTGTCTAATTGATTCATATTTTACAATATAATACGGTAAATGAAAAACAAATGTATGAACTACATATACAAGTGGAAGTACGACAATAATTGTGTAGAGTGTTATTAAGATGATTTGTGCAATAATTTGTGTTGGTGTTGTTTGCGCTAAAATTCCACCAAAACCAAATGTTACTTGTATAAGCGGAGTTAATCCTAATAAGACAAATATTACAACGCTTGTAAAACAAATAAATAAAAGCTGATTTACAAGTTGCTTCATATAAAATTTCAGGCTTATTTTTTTTGTTTGCACAAAATTCCAAAATGTTGTCTGAAACAAAACGTAAAGTAAAAATCCTATTACTCCTGCTCCAACTAAAACACTTATGACAAGTATGAAGTAATTCAAAAACCTTTCAGGGTCATCTTCGAGTTGTTGTGGTGTTACACTTTGCGATTGAATTATATTATAATCAGGATGGGATTCAATAGTTGATGAAATAATAGTTCCAAATACGCTATTTTGGGTTTCACCAACACCAATAAATAATATGAATATAAGTAATCCAATTAACGTTGCTAAACCAAATTCTTTTGTTTTACATACTTTAATTAATTTTTTCATTCAAATGCCTCGTAATTAAATATTGAACCTGCACTTCCGCTTTCAACATCTGCAGTTGCAACTCCATCCGGTGTTGTTTCGATTGGTGGGTGTTTATTATTATAATCTCCCACATTATCTAATACAGTACATTGAATTGCGTTACAAACGGTGTTTTTGGTTGCTGCTTGTGGTGGTTCATCAAAATGTACACAAATTGCATCAAATCGTTTACTTGAAAAAATTTGAAATGCATTAGCGCCTGTTAATGAGAATGATTCACCAGCACTTAAAGTTTTTTTACCTTCTGAGAATAAATCAACTCGTCCATCAGGACCTTCCATATAAATTGAAAATTTCATATCACTTGCAGATAATCGTCCACCAAGTCTGGGATTATTTACATAGCCCATGAATTTGTAATGATATTCTGAGACATTACTTAAGCCTGCGCCACTTGTTCCTTCAAAAGAGACTTGTGAACATTCTCCTTGCACTGACGCCCCTAATTGTGCAGAACTATCTGGCATTTGAACAAATGCAGCTTGAGAACCTTCTGGAAGTTCAAGGTTTGCAGAACAAAATTCTTTTACATAAAATGCGGATGTCAAACCAACTGATTCAAACATACTATCAACTTGGTATCTCCAATCTGCAAGCATTTCATCTGAAAATAATCCTAATTCATTGAGAAGTGGTGTTACTGATGAAAACGCTCCGGCTGCTGAACGAATGAAATTGATTCGGATTTGTGCTCGTTCTGAGAAAGAACGCTCTTGATCAACTTCCTGTGCTCTTGTTAATCGATATTTTGAATTTTCTTCTTTGATTTGTTTTTCGCGTTCTTTAAATTCTTCTTTTTGTGCATCTGAACAGGGTCCATCACTGCATTGGATGCCACCAAATATTCCACCTCTTGTAACTTGGGTTCCGTCAATTTCCAAACTAATTCGATCTTTTTGATCTACAGTGTATTTTTGTTCTTCACCATCAATTACAATTCTTGAAGTGAGCGTACCATCAGCATTTTCTGTTTGGTATAATGTGACTTCTTTTCCTTCTTCGTTAGTGTATGATGATACGGGAATTTCAGTTAGAGTTGTTGTTAAGAAATCTATTTTTGAATCGTATGTATCAAGCGCTTCTTTTAAACTATCTAAATTCTCAATATTCTGAAATTCTTCTTTTAACTCATTGAAACGTTCAGAATCTGTATCTTCTTTTTCTAAAAGACTTATATATTCTTCGAGTCGATTTTTTTTACTTTGAACAAGTTTAATATTTTCAGTTTGGATTTCTTTATTTTCTTTATAAAATTGTTCTCTTTGAATTGTTAGTTTTTCATTAAAATCTTCGGGTTTTTTCGTTATTTCGTCTGTTTTAACAGAATCTGCATCGATTTCGGAAATGTCAATTTCATCCGGTTCTGGTTCTGGTTCT
>CAZUXP010000004.1:5432-52087 GCA_964624275.1 uncultured Methanosarcinales archaeon | reverse complement strand
AGAGCAATACTTCACAACTTATTTGTGCAAATCATGAGACTCTTGGGACAGAGCCCTTTTTTCCCGAACATTTATAAACATTTATGATTCTATATTTGGTAATGAAGTTGAAATTACTTGCAATTTTAGGGATTTTTCTTATTCAAGTTTCGTTTGTATTTGCAAATTCTTTGAATAATATACTCAGCGGACCTTTTGAAATGCTTTTTGGGTTATTTGATTTACAATTTATTGAGCAAAATCCACTTCCCTTTGTTCGCTTTATGTATTGGTTTTTAGTTTTCACCATTTTATATGTTGGAACGAGTTTTGTTTTTAATAAAAGTAAAAATAAATCGGGAAAAAATATATCAATAACACTTGCGTTTGTTATTGCAACCATTGCAGTATATTTTACACCATCTGAAACGCTATTATTAATCGCATCTTCACTTGCTGGTATTATTAATACTGCAATTATTTTAGCAATTGCAACGGTAATATTATCTTTGGCGTATGGTTCTAAAGGTAAAATACCGTATTCATTGGCCAATTTAGTTGGTGACAAAGATTGTCTATTGCATCTTTTACGTGTACCGGTTATTTTGTTTACAATCATATTTTTAGGTGTTTTTCAACAAGTATCCAAATCAATTTCTACTTCCGCACGATTTGCTGATAATTTTCAAATTGCATATGATTCTATTTTTGGATTTATTATTCTGATATTGCTTATTTTGTTGATAATTGAATTAATTCGATTTTTTAATTGTAAGTTTGGCTCAAGTGATGACGGTGATGATAAAAAGCCTCCGCCTCCTGGAACAGATCCAAAAATTTTGAAGTTTCGCCCAGAAAGCGTTCATATTAATCAAGTTGGTACAAATGTAAATTTTACATTTAGTGGTGAATACTTTCCTTCAAATATGACAGTTGTCTTTGCATATGAGTCAACCACAAACGGTGCCCCCTTAAATATAAGTTATCAAAGAGTTATCAATACTAAAAACGGCGAAGGTGTTTTAATTTTAGATTCTAGTGCAAAAATCGGTGATAGATTTGAAATTTATCCTGTTGTTAATAGTAATCCAATAACTTCAGGTAAATGTTTTGCATTTGAGATTATAGATGGTGGTGGACAACCTCCGCTACCGCCAGATGATGAACCTAAGATTTTGAAGTTTCGCCCAGGTAAGATACCTCTGAGTCGAGTTAATACGGAGATTCCTTTTATGTATAGTGGGAAAAAGTTTCCTCAAAATATGCAAGTTATTTTTCATCAGCCTGGTCATCATTCATTCGCACAACATATTCAAATTAAGTCACATCGTGTTGTTGATTCGCAAAATGGACGAGGTATTATGAAACCTATCTCTCCTCCTGCTAAGGCGGGTGATAAGTTTGACATTTATCCCATTGTGAATAATCAGCCTGTTCAGTCGGGTGGATGTTTTGCGTTTGAGATTATAGATAATGATGGACAACCACCGAGTGGAGATCCTCAGATAACTGAATTCAAACCAAAAATAGTTTATAAAGATAAAGTTGGTCAAAGAACATTATATGTTATTACTGGGAAGAATTTTCCTAAAACTGGAATGGATTTAATTTTTGCTTTTAAAGATACACAAAATGTTATAAGTTTCGTAAAAAGTACTATCTGCACTCAAACTTCAGATACGCAAGCTCATGGTAAATTTGATGTGTTATTGCCAGCAAAAGCAGGTGACGAATTTGATGTATACCCTGTTATTAATGGTCAGCCTGTTGTGTCAGGTAAATGTTTTGCATTTGAGATTATAGATCGGGGTGGACAACCACCGCCTCCACCAGATGAAGAAATTGTTATTGAACGAATTGATCCCACTAGCATTAATATAGAAAACAAAATGTGTGATATTACTATATCTGGACGAAATTTAGATAAATTAAATAATTTTATGTTTTATTTAGATAGTTCTAATATAATTCAATGTAGTTTGCAAAGTAAAAGTAGCATTTCTTGTTTAGTTCAAATACAAATAATTGATAGTTCAACTCCTGGTAAATATGAATGTATCGGGATTACACATTCTAATCAATATATTACAAGTAATGTTAATTTGACTTTAAAGAAAAAAGGCAATAGTGATAGTAGTAAAAATGCTATAACTCGATTTATAATTGATGGCAAGAATGTTAATGGTGGAAAGTTAGATGCAAGTAAATTATCTTCTAATACAGTTGTAGTAAAAAATGTCGGGGGCGGAAATCTTTTAGTAATGTATAAAGCAATTGCAAATTTAACTATACTTGAACCTACGGTAAATAAAGTTGGTCATTTTGTGTTAAAAGAAAACGAGGAAAAATTATTAAAATTTAAAAAAGAAAAAGGTCAAGCAGCACTTTTCATTTTAACAAAACAAGGTATAAAAGTCGATAATCAAAAGATACCTGATAAAATAAACTTCACAACATTAATGAAAATGAAACTTCAAAAATTCAATAAAGGACAATTATTATTGAAATGGGAGAAATAAGTCTAATAAACTAAATATTTATAAATAAAAGTCATTCTAAAGTAGTATAATGAGCGTTATTACAGATACTTTACAATATCCGTTGGAATTACTCTTTTCTTTATTTAGTATGCAATTTATTATTGATAATCCTGTTCCTTTTGCTCGATTCATGTATTGGATTTTAGTATTTTCGTTATTATTTGTTGGTGCACAAAAAGTATTTGATAAATCTGGTTCAAAAAATATTGCGATTGTTATTGCAGCAGTAATTGCAACAACAGCGGTTTATTTCACACCAAGTGAGACTATTCTATTTTTTGCAGTATCATCAGCTGGAATAATTAATTTTTTAATTATGATTGCAATTATAACAGTTACATTATTTATTGGATACTCTTCCAAATTTAAGATTGTTCATGATGCAAGTCGAAGAGTAAAAGCAGGTGTTCGCGTATTATTATTATTACTTTCTATGTCATTATTAGGAATTTATGCGAGTATTTCTAAAACATTAACACAAGAGTCTCAATTAACAACAATATTTGATTCAACATTAGGATTTGTTTCATTAGCATTGATTGGTATGTTGATTTATGAGTTATTCCGTCTTATTCGAATTTCTCCGCCAGGTTCTGGTTTTTTATGGCCAAGTGATTCAGCAAAACCACAAATCCGCCATGATGGTTCGATTTCATTTGTAAAAAACTTATCTAAGATTTCTCAATTGATAGGAAAGTTAAGAGGATTACAATTACAATTGAATACTGAATTTTCAAGAAACCCTCCAGTTATAAAAGATATAAATACATTATTGACTGAAGTTAAAAAAATTCAAAATTCAATCGAAAAAAACGCTTCAATAATTCAAAGTCATCCTCGGTTTTTTGAGATTGACTCAACTGAGTTTGCTGAATTAAAACAACATATGTATAGTTTTTTACAGATAAAGTTTAGCATATTAACTGGTGCACAAAATTTTTTTGCTAACCGCGGAGGTGCAAACCCATGAGTAAAGAAACAAAAATAAAAATTGATGATTTACTTGATATGGGTAAGTTTCCTGAAATAATTAGTGGCGTTATACAATGTGGTTCGCAAAGAAATGAAACTGAAGGTTTACGTGAAATTCAAGAAGCGTATGAACAAATTCGTCGAATTTCTCAAGATGTTCAAAATAAATCGAAAGTGTATAATGACCGAATCCAAGAACAGGTTTCTGAAGTTATTGGGCAAGAACAGAATGAATTGAAACAGATTCGGCAATGCTTAACTCGTGTTTTAGACAATGATGTCTTAGAAGAGCGATATTTTCTGTATTTAAATGAGCAGTTAGAGAAAGATATCAAGGTTGTGAAGGGATTTAATGGTCCAAATCCAGCGATTCTTAAAACTAAAAATTATCCACAAAAGCTCGAAGAGATAAAACAAAATATTGATAATGAAATTCAAAAATTATCTAAGCTATCGAAAATGGTTGCCGAAGATATTGAACAAGAAGAGATAATTACAAAACATTTAGATAAATTAAAACATGAAAATCAAGCGTTACATGATAAAATAAATAACAATGTTAAAAATAAGATTAAAGCAGAAATTAAAGAATTAACAAATAATAAACACTATCAAGAAGTCGCCGGTAATACTGATGAAGCAATCATTCAGAAGATGCAAAAAACTGTGATTATAATCGACGAGATAGTTAGGATGTTTATATCTGAAGATTTTAACAACTTAAATCAAAAACAAACCGAACTAGATAGTTCATTAAACAATCTCAAATCGATTAATACAACTATAATCCGAGACTACAAATGGCATATCATTCGAGGACTTCGAAATGTCCTAAATAGAAGAATTCCACAAATAATCGATGAGTTAAATCGAGAAGAACAACAATCACAATAAACTATTTAAACCTAATCTTTACTCTGCAGTAAATAATGTCAATACAATTACAAACACTTGGACTGCAAATTGGTAAAGTAATCTATCCGCCCTCTTCATTTGCTTCTGCATATATTGCAACAACACCGCAACAAGAACTCAGCCAAACGTTACAAAAAATCGCGCAAAAAATCAAAGCAAATTCACGTAATTTTGAAGCAAGCACTCCAATTTTAACACATCTTGTACTAAACGGACATCAAAAACAAGATTTTAGTTTAGAAACACTTAAAGAATTTTACAAAAAGCATTTTAAATCTGATAAAATTATCACAAGAGAAGGTATTACGCAAAACCAAAAGTCAGAACCATCGCCGAAAAATCAATTCTCAAACATAGTTGAATCTAGAAGAGATGGAAGAAAACAGCGGGCATATCCAATTCATAGTTATGGATTAAAAATATATTCAATTGAAGATGCGTTACGTATATCTTTTACAGGTGGAAGTGAATATGCAAATACAACATTAAAACGAGGTAATCATTGGTCTGAAGAAAAGCCTCATGAAAAAGTACATTTAGATTTTTTACGTGAAAACAGTATCAAAGATTTTGATTCTGAATTACAACTCGTTGATCATACTAGAGCAGTATATATGACTGCACTTGCCAATCATTATCAGGCAGAACACCAAAGATTGAATATTCAAAATGATGGTTTAATTTTTCTTCCAATGAATTTTGCACAAAAACCAGAACTTGCACTTGAAGCACAATTAATGCAATATGCACCTAATAAAGTTATAAAACAAGCACAAACAAATCAAGAAACACAAGCATCAATTATTGATGTCGATGAATATTTTTTAGGAAAATTAAGTCTGGTTTTAACAGAACAATCACATCAATTACGCGATAAAAGACTTGCACGAAATGGGGGTGCAATTCGATATAAATCGTTTTCTCATAAAACTCAAGAATGGGCTTTATTACAGGCATGGGAACAACATTTTATGCAAGAAAAAAATCGTCATTTTTGGGGATATTCTATCGAATTTCAAGGAACTCCGTATCAATCAGTTTCAATGGTATATGATTTTGGAAATCCGAAATTACCAAATCATACAACAAGAAGTGTTCGTATTATTCCAAGTAATGATGTATTTAGACAACCCGTTATTTTATACAAAGTATTTAATCCCGAACAAGTAACAGGAAAGGTTTTTTTGAATGAACGTGATCCAACTCGTCGAGTAAATGTTTCACGTGATAATGCAAAACCTTCTGATTGGGTTTATGCACATAATGGTCGAGATTGGACCACAGGAAATATTTCACGTGATACATTATTTATGCCAAGTGATTCGATTTGTAAAAGAGCTGCACAAATTTCTTTTCAAGGGCAAAGTTGTGGACTTTTACCTGAAGAATTTAAAGAACAGTATAAGGGTTTTGTACGAAATTATCGATAAGTATTTAATTTGTTGCAACGTTCTCATTATATGAGTCTATTTCAACAAAAAGTGCTTGACTTTGTTTGTCAAATCCCGAAAGGGAAAGTGAGTACTTATAAAAAAATTGCAGAACAATTAGAAACAAAAGCATATAGAGCAATTGGTTCTGCATTAAAACAGAATCCAAATCTTGTTACAGTTCCTTGTCATCGTGTGATAAAAAGTGATGGTTTTCTAGGAGAGTATGTATTAGGATTGGATAAGAAAAAAGAATTACTTTTGCAAGAAGGTGTTATTATTACAAATAATAAAATTGATTTAGAGGCATTTGGTTTTGAGTTTAAATAAATTAACTTCAAAAAGTGAAGTAATCACTTCAAAAAGTGAAGTTATTTAAATACTAACTACTCAACTTATTATATGAAACCAGAAAATAAAATTTATACTGCATATTTTTTCGCTCAAAAAACCCAACTTTATTTTAATGAGATAAAAGAATTGACAAGTTTATCTGATAGTTCATTATCTTTGGTTCTGAAAAGAATGGTTCTTGAGAAAATACTTATTCGAACTGAAACTAAATCTAATACTTTTTATACAATTCAGAATAAAAAAATTGTTGCTTTAAAATTTTCAGAAATTGCAGTACGAAAATTCAATCAATTACATATTGATGTACGATATCCTCTCGCAGAATTTTTAAAAAATCTTCCGCAAAAACTGTATTCGGTTGTACTTTTTGGCTCTGCATCTGTAAACAAAGAAGAAATAGGAAGTGATATTGATTTATTATTTATTTCGGATATAAAATATGATTTTTCTCAAATACTCAAAGATGTAAATGCTCTTTCAAATTTTCCCTTGAGCATATTTTCGTGTACACCGAAAGATTTTCAAAAAAACAACGATCACATTATTATACAAGTTAAGAAAACAGGATTTCCTATAAGTGGAGAGCAATACTTTTATGAGACTCTGTTAAATGAAACCGATAGATTATTTGAAAAATAGTACATTACTTGAGAAAAAAATAGTATTTTTTATGCAAAAAAATCATTTAAGACAGATTTCTCAAAACAGATATCTTGTTTTTGCACATTTAGATAAAGCAAAACATAATTTGAAATTTTTTGAATTAAATCGTAACAACTCCGCATATTCTGATTGGTTAATTGTAATTTTATACTATTCACTCTACCATTGTGCTCTAGCACTAGTATCGAATAAATCATATAGTTCTCAAAACCATTTAGCGACAATTCTTTTTATAATGAAAGAATATATACTTGATGAAAGTGAAATTAATCTCATTGAGGAATTATCTCTCAAAAAAGAAGATGCACAAATCTATATGTCTCTTAAAAAAGAAAGACATGACGCAAGTTACTCAACAAATTCTTTGTTTTCAAAAGAAAAAGTAGAAGAATATAGAGTTCGAGTAATAAAATTTCTGCAAAAAACAGAAAATATTATTTCTCAGCACATACAATCATAAAACAATTATTAATATAATATTTCTAATGAAATGACCGCACCCGGATTGTTTCGAGTTACACGAAGAAACCACGAGAACTTGTTTCGAAGTGTGTTCAAATACGGTAAGGGAAGAATGACCGCACCCGGATTTGAACCGGGGATTTTCGCCAAGTCAAGGCGATATCATAGCCACTAGATCATGCGGTCATAAAATGAGATAATTCTGTAGTCCTTTTAAGCTTTTTGTTTAATCTTATACTAATATATTTAAACAAGTAGATTTTAGTTACATATTCAAAATGAAGTTTTTAGAAAATCAACGGAGACTCAACAAATTGGTAGAAAAAGCCGAAACATTTGATTCGACAGAAACATTATTTTCCCAAGAACGACTCAGAAAATTTCTTAATGAACAAAGACAACCTGCAAACGGATATCGATTTTCTCAATTAGTACCGTTTTGGAGAAATACGGGAACATACTGGTTAGATGAACTTCATCTAAGCGGAATAGATACTACTGAATTGTCTTGTTTAAAAGAAATTTGTGGTGGTGGAAGACAAGGTTTGAGTTATAACCTTCAAAATCTTCAACAAATTGGTTTTACACCACATAATGGCTTACTCTTAAGATTTCCCAAACACGAATATTTCTTTATTGAAGATATGCAAATAGTTGATCCAAAAAAACAAACACGATTAAGAAATACATATGAATTAGGTTTTTGTTAATCTTTGCTAAAAAGTATGATTGCCTTTTTTACTTCTTCTTTAATACCCAAAATACAATCATATGAATCTATTTCTGAAGAATTTACCCATGCAAAATTAGTAAATGATCCTTCTTCTAAAACAACGTCTCCACTTTCATATTCAGCCGTAAATTTTACTAAAATAGAAGGTACGCCATCTGGTCGAATATATGCAACATTATTAATATACTGTAAATTTTTAGTTTGAATCTTTACTCCTGCCTCTTCAAGTGTTTCACGAAATAATACGTCTTCAATAATATCTTCAAAATCAATTACTTCGCCATTCATTCGACTCGGAGTCTGTAAATCTTTCCATTCAAGTTTTCCACCAGGTACGCAGTATTTGTTAGGGTGTGCTTTTTCAGTAGAACTTCTTTTTAGCACTAAACATCTATTATCAGCTTTTCGATAGACGATTACATTAAAAACAACATAAAATAGTTTGTCTGTTTTTGCGTTTTCTAAAGATAATTTTTCATTCATTTTTTGTCTTTTTTAATCTCTAACGAAAGTTCTTTTAACTGTAATTCGCTAATCTGAGATGGAGAACCATCCATTGGACATTGTGCTTGTTTATTTTTTGGAAACGCAATGACTTCACGAATATCATGTGTTTGTAACAATAATGCAACTGAACGATCAAGTCCCAGACCCATACCTGCGTGTACTGGACCACCATATGTATATGCTTTTAATAAGAATCCAAATTTTTCTTCTGCTTCTTTTGTACTAAATCCAACAACATTCATAATTCTTTTTTGAATTTCTGGATTTGATACGCGAATCGCACCGGAGCCAAGTTCAACACCGTTTAAGACTAAATCATATAAATCGCCAATTACTTCTCCTGGTTTTTCTTCTAATAAATTAAGATATTCTTCCTTTGGCATAACGAATAAATTATGACTCGCATCCCATTTTTGTGCATCTTCATCCCACTCAAAGAGTGGAAAATCATTTACCCAACAAAATGCAAATTTGGTTGAATCAATTAATCCTAAATCTTCTCCAAGTTTTAATCGAAGTTTTGAAATAATATCATTACATTGTTTTGGTTTATCTGCAATAAAAAATAACATGCTTTCTGGTTTTGCGCCAATTTTTTGAATCAGTTCATCTTGTATTTCTTTTGAAAAATATTTAGCTATATTACTTTCTAAACCATTTTCTGTTACACGCATCCAAGCCATACCTTTTGATCCAATTTTTTGACAAAAATCGATGTATCGATCAACTTCGTTTCGCGAGATATCTGTTTGCGGATTAATACATTTAATAATACCACCACTTTCTGCAACAGCTTTAAACACACCAAAATCTGATTTTTTCACAATATGAGTCACATCAGTTAAAAATAATTCAAATCGAATATCCGGTTTATCAATTCCGTATTTATCAATTGCATCTTTATGCGATATTATTGGAAATGGAACTTGAAGTTTAATATCCATCGTTTCTTGTAAAACGTGTTGATAGAGTTTTTCGGTAAATGTTCGCACATCACTTTGCGAAACAAAACTCATCTCAAAATCTAATTGCGTATGTTCTGGTTGTCGATCACTTCGTAAATCTTCATCACGCAAGCATTTTGCAACTTGATAATATCTATCAACACCTGAAATCATTAAAAGCTGTTTATATAGTTGTGGTGATTGTGGTAAGGCATAAAATTGTCCTTTGTTTACTCGAGATGGAACAACATAATCCCGTGCACCTTCTGGTGTTGATTTTATCAGAAGTGGTGTTTCGATTTCAGTAAATCCGTAATCATTAAAAAAATCTCGTGCGTGTTTGACAAATGAGTGTCTGAGTTTTAAGTTTTTTTGCATAACTGGTCTTCGCAGATCCATATATCGATATTCTAATCGAATATCTTCACCCAATTGTGCGGAATCATCAATTTCAAAAGGTGGTGTTTCACTTTTATTTATGATTATAATTTTTGAAACAAAGACTTCAATTTCTCCCGTTTGAAGTTTTGGATTTTTGAGTTCTTCTGCTCGTGCTTTCACTACACCTGTAATACTAATTACATATTCACGCCGTAATTCTTCTCCGACTGCAAAAATATCTTTTGCAAATTCAGGATCAAAGACTAATTGTGTAATTCCGTACGAATCTCGTAAGTCAACAAATATAATTCCACCATGATCACGTCGCGAATGCACCCAACCTGATAAAGTTACAGTAGAATCAATAGCAGTTTTATCTAATTGTACGCAAGTATGTGTTCGATATGTTGTTTGAAGTGTCATTTGATTGAGTAATTATGGTTAATTTATAAAGCTAATGGGTTACTTGACTTCTTCCAAAATAATTTTTTTTGTAAAACTTCCATTTTGCTCTAATTTTTTCCCCCGAATTTTTTCTACTTCAGCTTTATCAAATTGATACATTTTACAAAAAGCATCCAGAATCTCCAAAATATCAGCAAGTTCTTCTTTATTTGAATCTGTCAAAAATTCATCAACTTCTTCTTGAAGTTTTGCTTTGAGTTTTTGTTCAAATTCTGTATCAGATGCAATATGCGTTATTGGAACTGCTCCCTTGCTTTTTATTATTTCGGGGATTTTATCTCTAACAAGTTTATTATATTTCAAAATACTGATTAAATACAAAGTAGTTTTTATAACATTTTTGGCCGATTTCATATTTCGGTTCAAAATGAGTTTGATAAATTTACTGAAGTTTTGTTTCAAAAGGCTTTGTTTTAAGTGTTTGTTTTAAAATAGAAATTTCCTAGGTTTTAGTTTACGACATTAATTATGCATAACTCGGCGATTTTAGGACGGTTGTCAATCTTTCCAGAATACGCTTGCATACAAAGAAAAACAACGTTTTTTGTGCACAGAAAATCAAGATTTTCTTGTAAATCAGCGTATTCTGTGATTTTACGCCAAAGAGTTATGCTTTTCTTTTATCGTAAACTATTTAAAGATATTTTTAAAAATTTGTAAAAATCTGTTTTATTTTGAGGTGGAACACAATCACAAGCTGATTTTATGCAAACTATGGATGGTAATAGCGTAAGTGAGGCTAGCCATTTTTTTTAGTAATTATTGAAACTTTGAACAAAGCAGTTTCAAAAGAAAATTTTATAAGTTAGTAAAATAATGGTGTTTATGTGACACAGAATTATATAAGTACATTTTCCTCTAGTTTTTTCAGATATTCCATTATCTTTTTTAATAAATTTCATTCTTTATTTAATCTAAAAAACCTCCTTTCTTTTGAATGGAAAAAGAAATTGTTTTAAAAATCATGTGATACGTTTGGAGGTGGAAAAATGAAAAAAATATCATATTTGGGTCCAAAAAATACATATACTTGGCAAGCAACAAAAATACTTGCGCAAAAAATTGATGAAAAAGTGGAACTTGAAGAATTGGTCTCTTTACAAGCTGTTGCAAAAAGCGTAATTTCAAAAAATGTCGATATGGGGGTAATGCCTTACTATAATTATCTTGAAGGTCTTGTACAAGAATGTTTAGATTTAATTTATGAAAATAATCTCAGAATAAATGGAATGCAAAGATTGCCTATAGTATTATCAATTGGTGCACACAGAAAAGGCATTATAGACGAAATATATTCTCATCCTAAAGCACTCGCACAATGTTCTGAGTGGCTTTGGAGTAATTACAAAAATAGCAAACATATATCAACTTCCAGTACTGCGGCAGCTGCAAAAAAAATAGCCCGAACAAAATCTGGATTAGCTATTGCAAGTTCTGATGCACTAATGCGATATGGCTTAAAAATAATAGCGGAAGATATTGGAAATAAAAAAAACAATGTAACAAATTTCACAGATTTTTATCTTGTTGCAAGAGAAAATAGAACAGAGTATGATTTTACAAAAAAATATCTGACAATGGTTGCAATAACTCCTCAAATTGATAAACCTGGTTTATTAGCAGAAATGCTTCAACAAATTGCATATTACAAACTGAATTGTGTAAAGATTCATTCTAGACCTGCGTTAGAAAATATACGAACAAATTGTATTGAACCTCAAATGTTTTATCTTGAGTTGATGGGTCATCAAGAAAATTTTGATTTGAAAAAATGTGTTGAATCTATACAATACAAACTAACACCAAAAAAGAGAAATATTGAAACAGTGAGAGTTTTAGGATCATATGAAAGATTTGAGTATAAATAATCTTAGTTAAATTATTTTGATTAATAACTTTAGACACGTGATTTTATTTGAACATTTTAAACCTATTCACCGTCTTTCTAAAATTTCATCAATACTTATTTCTTGATTTGGTGATTGTTCTTGTAAAGTTGTATTATGCGCTAAAACTAAAGGTACATCCTCTGGGCGAATATAACGTATTGTATATTCTTTAGTTAAACCCTTAGGTTGCGTGTGTATTTTCATAAAAATACCTGAATTTTTAGTCAAAACTAATTCATTAATTCCACATTTTTTTTGAATATGCGAAATATCAAAAACAAAGGGTTTCGTACCGTATGCAGGTCTATCAATAGTAGGATATTCAGATTTTACATCATCAAATGTTGGATAAAATTTTGGAGACTTACTTCCATCTATAATACCAAAACCTTGCTGATTATGACCATATTTGTTTAGAAATTCTTCGATATACGTATCAAATGATTCTCGTTGATTATTCAAATTTTGCAAATTAACTGAATATGTACTGCTTATATAGCTATAATGAATACATACAATATATATATCTTATGTATTTGAATTACAACCACGTAAACACGAACCTTTTTATAGGACAAAAATTTCCTTCTCTTAGAAAAAAAATGGAAAATAGAAATAATAGACAAAATTTTCGGTCAAATAATAGACCGAGATTCCAACCAATAGTGTTGGATGAAGAACCAATTAAAACAGAATTTATGGCAAATGTTAATTTTTTTGAAAAAATCAGACCAAAATTAGAACAAGCTGCCAAAAGAATTCGTGATGCAATTTCAAATCAACAACGAATCATATTAAAACATCATAATGATACGGATGGTTTTTGTTCAGGATTAATTTTAGATCGTGCAATTGTTCCACTTATTGAAAAAACAAACGAAAAACGTCAAGCAGCATGGGAAAAGTTTCGACGACTTCCATCAATGACGCCGTTTTATAATTTAGAAGATGCAACAAAAGATATCGCACAATTCTTATTATTAAAATCACGATTTAAAGAATCAAATCCATTAGTGATTTTAACTGACTTGGGAAGTGGTCCAGAAAATGTTCTGCCAATTAAACAATTAAAAGTATTAGGTTGTGAAATTATTGTCATTGATCATCATCCAGTTGATGAAGAGGTAGACTCATTAATCGATATTCACATTAATCCACATTTAGTGAATTCAGAACAAGAATATTCCGCAGGAATTTTATGTGCAGAATTAGCAAGAATGATTCGAAAAAATGTTGAACAACCGTATCTTGTAGCCGCAATTTCTTCTACAAAAGGTGGAGATCGCGTACCTGATGAATTTGCACAAGGTTATTATGACTTAGCACAAAAAGATGGGTTTGACAGAAATTTTTTAGAAAACATTGCACGTTGTATTGATTTTACTGTTTCAAACCTTCGAAATTTAGATGGAAAAGATTATTTTGATTTACTCATGGGTTTTGAAGACAGGGAAATGCAGAAAAAACTTGTTGACACGTTAATTGTTGAACTTGATAAACGAATAGAAAAAGTGATTACACAATCAAAAGCAATCGTTTCAAAAAAAGAGTTTGATGCAGTTACAGCTTTATACTTTCCAGTAGATGAAATAACGCAACGTGATTTTTATCCGCGACTTGGTGCAATGGTTGGTATTATTCATGAACTACATATGAATGATTCTCAAAAACCATTAGTTACGCTTGGAACGACTTCTAATTCGGTCACATTTCGTGCTGATGAAAACTCATCGTTTAATTTTCCAGATATGTTAAAAATAATTCAAGAAAAAGTTCCACTGGCATTTGCTGATGGAGGTGGACACGCGTGTGCAGGTACGTATCGATGTTCAGAAAAACATTTTGATGAAGTGTTAGCTGTTGTTGAAGAATATCTTGCAAGTTTAAATTAACTTGCTATTTTTATTTTTTGTAAATTAACTTAAAAATGCACAAAAAGAAGAACTTGAATTCAAGGATAAACCAATTGGAAAAGAATTCTGGTAGCTATATACCTCGACCGGGTGACATAGTTTGGTTTGATTTTTCTCCAAGTAGAGGTTATAAATAACAAAGAAAGCAACCTGCTATAATGTTATCTCCGAAGATATATAATGAGAAAGTTGGTCTTGTTCTTTGTTGTCCAATCATCAAAAATAAAAGGCTATTCTTTTAAAGTTCATCTAAATGATATGGGTGTTGTGTTTTCAAATCATATACGTTCTATTGATTGGAGAGCAAGAAATTGTAAATTTCATAAGAAGTGTCAGAAGAAATTATTATGTGAAATAATGCAAAAATTTTCTTTGATTTTACCTGAATAGGGATATTTTCAGTATAACCATACTTTTATAAATTCTCAAATATCGAAGAAATCTATGGATATACAATTATTACTGATTTTACTCATTATATACATAGGTTTTTTTATCGGAGGAGTATTATCAAAATTTACTCCTGAAGAATTAAAACCAGGCAAGAAGTATTTACAAAAATTAGAACAAGTTCTTGTTGTATTACTTTTTGCAGTATTACTCGTATTTCAAAATTCGTGGTTAATATTTATTATACTTGCAATCTTAGTTTTAACTGTATTGTTTGGTTTTTATCGTCAAGTATTTTTATTTGCAGTGTTTCCACTTATTACATTTTTAGTACAACGTGATTTTTTTGTATTTTTTACGATAAGTGTATTAATGTTTATTTTAACTCTTGTTTGGACATCAATTTATTTGAGTGCGTTTGTGAAAAAAGAAGAATTAAAACTGTCGTATAAAAAATTATTTCTCAAATTATTTTTTCAGACGTATGTGTATCTTATTGCGACTATTGTTGTGATTTTGCTAAGCATCATTCTGCAATAATTTGAATCATATGATCTAAAATTTCAGTTACAATTTCATCAATAGTTCGACAACCATCTATAAGCATAATTCTGTTTTTTTGTGGATTAGATTCGGGTAACTCTGCATAATATTTTTCTTCAGTAAGATATCCTAATCGAATTTTTTGTGCAAATTCATCACCTTGTGCTTCAAATCTATCCTGTGCTTCTACTCCTCGACTTTGCATACGTTTTTTTCGTTCTTCCATCGTGATATCGATAAGATACGTTTGAGTGATTTTGAGATTTGATTGCTCTAATATGAGTGCGTTTGTTTGTCGAATCCATGGTAATGATTTAGGGTTTTGCGCATGGCCTTGATAAACTGCTGTTGAATCAACAGATCTATCTAAAATAACAATTTTTCCTGACTCAATTTCAGGTTTTATTTTTGTATTAAATTGATGTTCTCGTGCACAAAAAAAACTTAATGATTGTCCGAGCGAACTCATATCTGTTTCTTGAATAGTTTGTTTTAAATTTGTGAGTTTAGTCTGCGCAAATTCAGTATCCTGTGTTTTTTTAATAAACGAACGAAGAATATCAGCATACGGTGTTCCGCCTGGTTCATAGAATTTAGCGGTTGAAACATTATATCCTTGTTTAAGAAGTTTCTCTGTGATTTTTTGTACAACAGTTGATTTTCCCGCATAATCGATGCCTTCAAACGTAAATAAATATCCTTGATTTTTCATCTAAGAATGAGTGTTTGGTTTAACTTTATATAGTTTTGGTATATTTTTTAGACTATTTCAGTAATTCAACTAAAATTTCTTTAACATTTTTAATATATGAAACTGTATAGGTTGGTTTGATTTTTACAACTTTTGGTTGTTCACGCCGTATCCAGATACTTTGCATCTTCATATTTTGTGCACCTAAAATATCACGTTTGATATTATCCCCTATCATTATTGATTCAGACGATTTTGATTTAAGTTTTTTTAAACATAACTGAAATATCTTTTTATCTGGTTTTTCAACACCAGCTTCTTCACTTGTCACAATAGCATTAAATGCACTTTGAAGTCTAAATGCAACGAGTTTTTTGAATTGTACATCAACAGTTAAATCTGTAATAAGACCAATTTTTATATTTTTTGACCTTAACCAAAATAATAATTCACGTGCACCTTCGTCTAACTTTACATCCTTAATCATTGCATCCCAATATGCATCAAACATATCTAATACAAGTTGATAATCAACTGCGCCATGTTCTTGTTCAAATAAATGCTGAAAAAATAATCGTCTGTCATGAGCGGTTGCACGATTAGGTAATAATTTATTGTTTTGGTTTTCATAGAATGCGAATTTTTTTAAAAATATTGCAAACGAACAAGGATGTTTTTTGCGATACAATGTGTGTGCAGCTTTTACACCGCGTACATGGTTTTCATGATAGGGGTATAACGTGTTATCTAAATCAAAAAGAACAGTTGTAATTTTCTGTTTTGTTTTTGGTTGTGTTTTCATTTTTCAAAATATACTTTTTTTTTTGGAATCGCAATAGGAGATGATCCCCCGTGCCATGTAAATCTTGGTCTAATTCGCATCGCAAACATTTTTTCGTTAGTATCATCAAAAATAACACCTGAACCTTTTACACGGGGAAGTGTATCTAAAAATTCAGTTAATCCACTTCGCATATAACTTTGCATTAATGTTCCAAGTGCATCAGTATCAATTTTTGCGGTGATTCGATGAGATAAAACAGTATCTGATTGTGTTAATACGTCAGTGTGAATTTTTCCTGGTTGCTGGCTTGCAAGTATAAGAGAAATACCAGGTTGACGACCTTCTCGTAAAATAGTAATTAGTGGATCAGAAGATGCAACGGTTTTATCTTTTGGTAAAAATTCGTGTGCTTCATCAATAACAAGCCAGACGAGTGGTTCTTTTTGTTTTGTATTTTCATCATCACTTTCACTAAAATAATTTATCGTTTTATGAACTTGTGTAAACTCCTCGTCCTTTCTTGAAAGCATTCGTTGAATAAATAATTTCTGTGCAACAAGTCCAACCGCCATTTGTTTTATTGCCCAACTTCCTTGTTGTGTTGCATAACACGAAACATCAAGTACTGAAATTTGACCACCTTTTGCAAGATCTTTAAGTGGAGTTCCATTTATATCAAACAATCCCCAATGGCTTGCGTTTGTAAATAAATTTACAACGGCTTGTTTTGTCACAGATGATGATTCTTCGTCAGATTTGACTTTTTTGACAACTGTTGGAATATCAAAATCAATATTTTGTTCTTTTAATTCATAAATTGTTCTTTGGATTAATACGCCAATCTCAGAATTATCCCCAATACCAAATGCCATGCACCAATCAGTCGCACTTAACTCTGTTGGTTTAATTGAAAATGGTTTGTCGGTAGGAACACCTTGATCTTTATATTTTTGATAATATCCAATTGGTGTATAGATTACCACATCAAGCCCTTTTGGTTTTAATTCCCATTGTTTGAGTAAATCTTCGTCTTGTTTGTTTGGAAATTTCATTGTCCAATAAATACCCATTGTATCTAAAATAATAATTGAAAGATTTTGTGCAATTTCTGGTTCAATATCTGCAAGACCCTCAGCAATAACTCCAAGAGTGTACGAATTATGCACAATGATATCATTTGCAACAAAATTATGTGTTTGTGGTACAGTTATATCGTAGACAGTTTGCGTACTTTCTATTTTTTCAATACCAACAATCTCATCCCAATATATATCTGAAGTTGCGAGTCTTTCGAGTAAATCCGATTCATCTGCTTTTGCAATTTGGAGTAATTTTTGCCTTGTTGTTGAGTAGAGAATGCTCTCTCTCATTGCTTTTGGATGTTTATATCCGATCTTTTTACCAATTTCAGTCCAACTTTTTGGTGAATATGAATCCCAGATTTCTTTAGGTATAGTATCAACATTAGAATTACGTTTAATATTTACTGTTTCGCTTCTTGCTTTTTTCAGTCGTTTCTCTTTATATCCAAAAAACCCAATTTTATCGATAAATTTT
The DNA here is from genome assembly GCA_964624275.1 of uncultured Methanosarcinales archaeon. Taxonomy (GTDB): domain Archaea; phylum Nanobdellota; class Nanobdellia; order Woesearchaeales; family DATGWN01; genus CAZUXP01. The sequence goes on along the minus strand of CAZUXP010000004.1, from coordinate 33,975 downwards.
GATACACTTTCGCCATAAATATGAAGTTCATATGTATTGTGCACGTTTGTTTTTTTCATTTTAAATCGCGATAATATACCGAATTTTAATAAAAGATGTTGGACTTGTTTTATCATTTTTTCCGAACTAGTGCTATAGGTAATTGTCCAAAAGCATTCTTTTTTTGAATATATAGAACCATCACAGGAGAACAACCTATTCAGAAAAATAGATGTGAGTCGTTCATTTAATGTAAAAATTTCATTATTTATCTCTTTTTCATATGATAATTTAGTATATAATTGTAATTTTTCTAACCAAATATGTAATGATGATTTTCTTGATTCAAATACGTGTTGAGATGTGAATTGTCCTTTTTGGTTTTTTGTGGATTTTTGTTTAACAATAAATGGTTTGTTTGCAACGACTCTTACACTGTATTTTCCATGATCTTTAATTTCTAATGTATTATCAAATATTTTGATACTTTGAATAAAATCATTCATAATTTGTTCATCTTTATTTGTAAATAGAATAAAACCATTAGAAACATGACCTTCTGCAAGCAAATAACTTAAGATTTTTATTTCATGTTCAGGTAGTGTGTTGTTACCAAAAGCATTTATTATTCTTGGTGTCGCGATTTTTCGTCCAATTGTTAAATCACTAGTTCGACACCATCCTTTTACTGTTAAAAGTGGATGTTCGGGTGTTAATTTAATGGTTTTACCACTTCTAAGCTTCAATTCTATAATCGAGTCTACTTCTCTTTTATATAATTCAACTTTCGGCATACTGTGTAATTTCAAATCACTATTTAATGAGATTACATTTGTATCAGAATCCAAATCTTTGATTTTGACTTGTGAACCATCTTCTAAAGTTATAAGTGAGTCTTCATGAAGACACTTTCCCCCTCCTCTCTTCCCAAAGACTGAGATGACGTGAGCGCCCGCAATATCCATATAGATGTTATTTGACAAACTTGTTGTTTGACCCATTTGTACATATTGCTTTCCAATTAAAATAGTTCCCCTTTTTCCAAATTTGGCCTTGTCTGATGCACCGCGACCAATAACAATATCGTACATACATGAGTATTTGGGTTGTTTTTTTATAAATGTTGTTTTTATGAAAATCAAAAGGTATATATATAACTTTCAGTTTACTATTTAAAAATGAAAAAAAGTATAAATCCTTTAGAAGTTCTTGAGTTGGAATCATTTCAAACGCAATTGCTCTCAAAAGGAAGTATATCTCAAGATGTCGCAAAAGATGATTCGATAATAATAAATGCTGAATTTTATACTAATTTTGAATCAGAATTATTTCTATTTTCAGAGGTACACCCATTTAAATCTATTTTTGATATTGAATCGTACGTTATCCTTCATGACGTAAATAAAATTGTTTCTCAAACAAGTGGTGTTCAAACAATTCCTGTAAACATTATAGATTATCCCATTCTGGGAAATATTGTTTGCGATGAACCGACAAAAATCTTATTTGATTCTGAGTCAATTAAAATTGGCGATAATTCATATAAAACACGACAAGACATTTTATTTATTCAAAAAAAAGGTCGAATGCAAAGAACTTGTATTGGTATTTCAAATCAGTACGATTTAGATGAAAAAGATGATTTTGACGAGGTTTTTGAACCGACAATTAAATCAAATGACATATCAGATGTTTTGCGGGATTTATTATCATTTCAAACATCTTCACTGAGTAGTTCTAGTTTTTATAAAGGTCATGTTATGAAACCTTTAGGCGTAACATTACGAAATTATCATGAAAATCTATCTTCATTTGCTTCGTTACAACTTCAATATTTTTTACAAACTTCAACACCTCTTGCCAATGAAAATTTTGTTGTAATTCCGTTAAAGCAAAAACTAAATTGTTTGTCAAAAATTCGCGCATCTGAATCTGTTTCATTTGATACTTCGTATAATTTATCTGGCTTAGATAATGATTCCCAAATATTTGATAGTCGTACGATGATCTATCATGGAAGTAAAAATAAACCTGAGATTTTATTACAACCAAAATCAAAATATTTACGAACATTAACACGTTTTTAAAAAAGTGCGAAAAAAATCGCACTAAATTTTATGCAGAAGCTTTTTGTAATTCCTCTACAACTTTTTCTTCATCCTGACCTTCCAAAACTTTTTCATAATATTGAATCGTTTTTATGTCAGTAAAAGTCGTTTTATGAATCATAAATCGACCATCTTTGCTGCGTCTTACTGAAAACTCAATTTTAGGCATATTTTTGAGTTCTCCTTCCTTTTTATCTGAAAGTCCCATTGTATAAAACTAGTATTCATTAATTTTAAAATAACTTTAGATAAAATTTTCGAAAAAAATTTTACTAATTTCGTATATTTTTTGTTTACTTTAAAAGTAGTTAGGTAAATATATTTAAACAACAGACTTATGATTTGATTCTAAATTTATTGAAATGTTTACATTCATTACAAGTATAGACAATACAGCTATTTTGAGTTCGTACTATGCAATTTACTGAAGGAATTAATACTTGATAGCAGTTATGACAATATTTTCTTCGAAGTTTTGAGGATAATCGATACTGATGTTTTTGTGCAATTCCTCTTGCTTTTTGAATAAAACGCTGAGATTTTTTTGAATCAGATGCATATAAATTTTTTGCTTTAGCAAATAATACTTCAATTTCAATTTTATACAATTCTGTTTTTGTGTTCATAATAAATCATGAGAATTTTGTAACGGCGATTTTGGAATATCTGCCTTTATGATTCCTTCTTGAGTGATTTGAAATGCAACTTCTCTTCCTTCTCCCAAACTTCGATGTTTGATAAGCTTTGCAACGCGAACATCTTTATGACCTTTTTTTAATTCTATAAGACATTTAGAGGTATATTTTAAGAGATCTCCGCCGACCATTTTCACAAGATCTTTTCGTTCAAAATCCGCATATACTTGATTTGTAATAATGATTGGAATTTCAAATTTACGAGTAATTTCTGTTAATAATCCAAGTTGTATTGCAAGTTCTTTATTGACAAATGAAACATCAAGTGTTTTACCAACTTCTAAACGATATAACATCGCAATAGAATCAATAATAATCATAGAGTATTCATCGGGACTTTGCGAAATTGTTTCTTGCAATTTACTAAATGCTTTTTTTTGATCATCAAAATTAAATGGACGTAAAAATAATACTTGTTTTGCATATTGCGAAAAATCAGGTAAAATTTGCTCAGCTCGTGATGCAGAAAATCCACCTTCTGTATCAACGAATAAAACTTTTCCTCCTTTTTTAACAACATTACATAAAGTAATCAATGCTAAGTTCGTTTTTCCTGAACCTGCTGGACCATAAATAGTTGTGATGATGTTTTTCTCAAATCCACCATCTAAAAATGAATCGAGCACTTCACTTCCAGTTGATATTGCTTGTGTTTTATTCATTAAAAAGAAGAACGAGTTAATATGTTATAAATGTTTTGTCGATAAATCGATAAAAATTTCATTCTCTTACGACAAAATCCGTCTGTATGTAGCAATATAGTTGATATAGTCTTGAAAGAATTGTGCAATCTCGTTGTTTTGAATAACAAGTATTGATTCATCATTATATTTTACTCCTTTAATTGAAGGATTTAGCGAACCTGTTATACTTATTTGTTCATCAATAACAAAGAGTTTTGTATGTATTCGTCGATTAAATTTATCTAACTCAACACCTTGTATGTTTTTATGATAGATTGAGCTTGGCGCTATTCCTTTTTTATCAACAACTCCAGTAATTATGATAACCACTCTTTTTGCAGTTCATTAAATGTATCATCTTCCAATGATTTACGAATTAAACTCATGAGTTTTAAAATAAAATGCATATTATGTAAACTTGCAAGACGATAATAAGTTAATTCGTTTAATCGATATAAGTGGTGTAAATATGCTCTTGTATAAGACCCAGATTCGGGTTCACAAAATTCTGAATCAATTGATGTAAAATCATCTTTAAATTGTGCATTTCCTATATTTATGTGAAAATTATTTTTTATATTTCCGCCATTTTTTGGCGATATAAATAAACTCCCTCTTCGTGCATTTCGAGTTGGAAGTACGCAATCAAACGTATCACAACCCCTTTTGACACCTTCAAATATATCTGCAATAGAACCAATACCAAGTAAATGAATAGGTCGGGTATCTTTTGCAATATAGGGTTGAATCCAATCAAGCACTTTATACATTTGTTGTTTTGTTTCACCCAAACATCCACCTATGGCTATACCTTCAAATGGTTGTGAAAATGTAAACTCGCATGATTTTTCTCGTAAGTCTTTAAATGTTGAACCTTGAATGATACCATATAATGCTTGATGGTTTGCTTTATGTTTGAGACATTCAAATGCCCAGTTTTGTGTTCGTTGAAGTGATTGCATATTATATAAATAGTCTGAGTTTGTGCCGGTACATTCATCGAAAGCCATTATAATGTCTGAATCAAGAATTTTTTGAACGTGCATTGATAGTTTTGCATCCATAAATAGTTTTGTACCATCATAAATTGATTGAAAATGTACACCTTTTTCAGTTATCATGCTTTGAGATTGAGTTTTTCCATCATTGTCTTTTTTTATTTTTTTATGATTATCTCTATCTGGAAAAAAACCAATTTTTCCAACACCGTCTTGCATTCCAAAACCTAGCGAAAAAGCTTGAAAACCTCCCGAATCAGAAAACCATGGTTTGTGAAAGTTCATAAAATTCCGTACACCTTTTGCTTTTTGAATAATATCAAGTCCTGGACGAAGATTGAGATGGTATGTATTTGAAAGTGCGCATTGTGCACCAATATTCTGTAAATCAGTCGAAGATAAAGATTTCACAGTTGCAACTGTTGCAACAGGAACAAATTCAGGTGTGTGAATACTTCCATTTTTTGTATGAATAATACCTCTTTTTGCATAATTTTGTTTTTTAAGGATTTCAAAAGAAAAATTTGAGTTCATAACTTCGTGAAAAAAACTGTTATTTATATGTGTATTGAATTTATTGGCTCGTTCAAAGTCTGTTTTACTTTTACACTAAATGTTCACAATATTATTTTTTTAATTCAGACCGAGTGTTTGTAATAATTTTTGTTTCTGTGTTTTTAAAATTTCTGTTGAATCAGCCTCCAAATTTAATCGAATGAGTGGTTCAGTATTCGATGATCTAATATTAAACCAAAAATCTTTTGAATATACGCTAATTCCGTCAAGTAATTCAATTTTTTCACCAAAGTATTTTTCTTTGACAATTGATATTATATTTGAAAAATCTTCGTGAACAGTAAAATTAAGTTCTCCTGTTTGTACATATGGATTAAGTGAATCAATTATTTGTGAAACACTTCCAGCTTGTTGCGACATATACGATAAAACACAGAGCATTGCAGAAATACCATCATCACAATAATAAAAATCTTTAAAATAATAATGTCCTGATACTTCTCCTCCAACAAGTCCGTTATGCTTTACAAGATTTTGAATAATATCTGGTCGACCAACTTTTGTTTTTATCGAATAACAATCCATTTTTTCAACTTGCTCTTTTAAAAACATACTCATTCTTAAATCATATACTACTGTTTGTTTTGTTTGCTTTTTTTGTTCACTAAGCAAATATGTGAAAATCATATATAAAACGCTATCCGTAGGAATTGGTTTTCCATTCTCATCTAAAAAAACGACTCTATCTCCATCTCCATCAAATAAAATCCCCAAATCTGCTTTTTGCGCAACAATTGTTTTTTGTAGTTCTTGTCGTGATTCAACATCCATCGGGTTAGGAGAATGATTTGGGAAATTTCCATCAGGCTTAAAATATAGTGGGACAACATCGATATTTAGATTTTCAAATAATTCTGGAAGTATTGGCCCCATAACTCCATTACTTGCATCAACAACAATTTTCAAATTTTCGGTCTTATCTGCGAATGGTAAAATGTGATGAATATACTCAGAAACAATAAGTTGTTCAGTAACAACCCCTTGTTTTTTTGGATGATCAATACCATTTTGGAGTATTGATTCATATTCTTTTTGAATATTTTTTAGGCCGTTAGTTAAACCAATTGGAATCGAATGTTTTGAACAGAATTTAAATCCAACATATTCTTTTGGATTGTGAGAGGCGGTAACCATAATTCCTCCATCTAAATTAAAATGACTGACGCCAAACCAAATCATTGGTGTACAACAAAATCCGATGAATCGCACGTGAACGCCTTCATCAATAAGTCCATCAATAAGGGCGTTAGCAAGTTCATCACTATGAAGACGTGCGTCATATCCAACTAGAACTTCTGATGGTTTTTGTGTTCTTGCATATGCAACACCTAATAGATATGCAGTTTGTATGGTGATTTGTGATTCGTATTTTCCTCGTATGTCGTATGAATGAAACATGTGTTACCTCTTTTTTTGTAATATGTTTGAAATTGAACTTATATATTAATATATGTTTTGAACCGACAACTTTTTAAATATTATTTTTTAAATATAGATTAGGGGGTTAAAAAGAGGTGAAAGATTTAGATAATTTTGTTGATTTGGATCGTTTTGAAGAAATAGCGCATATTCTAATTGATGAGAGTTTATATGAACCTTTACAAAATGCTGATTTATTGCCGCAATTAACTGTTTTTGAAAAAATTAAAGATTTTTTTGAATCTGAATTACCATTAGCACATAGAATTCGGCGTGCGTGTGAACGAGCCGGTATGACATACGCTTTATTTGCACGGTATGCAAGTATTCGATATGATGTATTTGCGGAAAATATTTGCAAAGAACTTGCACATACAAAAATTACACAAGATCCAGTTCCATCTATTCGTGAATTTAAAAAAGATGTTTGTGAATTTCAACCAAAATTAAAAAAATGTACGAATATAACTCATGTATACTCAAAAGATTTTTTACATACTTTTGAATTGCATTATAAAAAAAAGAAAGTTTTTGTTCAATACATTCGCCCTCACATTAGAGAACAAATATTAGTGGATTTGGAAACTCTGATGAGTTTATCATATATCATTGATAAGTCATATGCACATATATTGAATCAACCAATTAAACTTGTTGTTCATGAGTTTTTACTTCATATGTATCACCTCTTAAATTTTCAAACAGAATCAATTAAATATAAAAAAATACATTCTTTTTTTGAAAAAACACAAGGAATACATTCTATCACTATTCATCCTGATACAACGCCGTATGTGTTTATTTTTTCAACAGAAAAGCAAAAAAATCTACTTGAAATTGTGACTCATAGGGGTGTTACAGATAAACTTCTTACAAGGTTAAGTACATTTTTATTTGAACCGCTATTTAGGCATAATGTAATTTTACAACCGATAGAAATTGATGATATATGGGTTTGTAGTCAGCAAAAAATTACAGTTTTAGGTTCAATATCGTATAGTCAAGTGTCAAAAGAACAGGTTTCGCATTTAGGTAAAATTCTCAAAAGTATAATTACACATGATTATCATGATTGTATCAAATATTTTCTGTTAGCACACTCTCATGTATATGTTGGTGGTTCTTCGCTTCAAAATATAATACGTGATGTAAAAAAATACTTTGAAGAAAATATTTCAAAAAAACAACTTTCAATCGCAATGTTTGATTTAATATCTATATATCGAAAGCATAAAGTACCTGTTCCTGAAGTGTATATATTTTTTGCAAGTCATTTACGACTAGTTGAGCGTATTATTTCACTATCTGATGTTTCTCAAAACACTCGAAACTTAATTGAAGTTCACTTAATCGATATACTTCGTGAAGATATTCAATATCATATACAAACTTTTGGAAATTTACGTAAAATTGAAAAAGAACGACATTTAACAACAGAATCAAATAAATTACAAAAAAAAGTATTGTCAGCAGAAGAAACAGTTGAAAAATTGGAACACTTGACTTCAAAAGTAATATATACGGTATTAGTAAGCACCTTTTTGATAATTACAACATTATTTGTCTTATTTGGTCAAAGTGTTTCATATATAGTAACACTTCCAATTTTTATACTTGGTTGTATGTTAATCTTTTTTTTAATTTATGAAACGTATAAAAAGGTTTGAATAGATTGCAAATATATTTTTTAATGCCAAAAACTATATAAACTCGAAAATATTCCTAGAATAATGGCGAAAAATAATATTCAAATGCCGAGTAGCGGGGCAGGTCTAACAAGATTTACAAGTTCTGATATTAGTAAAATAAAAATTAAACCAACGCATGTTGTACTCCTTTTAATAATTGTTGTAATAGTTGTAGTTTTTTTACATACACAGGGAAATTCTGTGTTTAATGTTCCATCATCAACTGCGGCAACAACTCAGTTATTTTTAGGTCTATAAAAATTTGGAGAGAGAAAATGATACCAGGAATGAATCCACGTCAAATGCAATCAATGATGAAAAAAATGGGTATTCAACAACAAGAAATACCTGCAACTCGAGTTATTATTCAAACAGAATCAAAAAATTTTATTGTTAATTCTCCGTCAGTCCAACGAGTTAACATGATGGGTCAAGATACATTTCAAGTTTCAGGCGATGTGAGTGAAGAGGTACTTGAGCAAAAAATTACGATTACTGATGAAGACATCCAAACTGTCGCATCACAAGCAAATGTTTCAGAAGAAAAAGCAAAACAAGCAATTGAATCTGCTAATGGTGATCTTGCACAAGCAATACTCTCATTAACCGAAGAGTAATAAACAATGGATAAATGCGTACAAAGTATTCAAAAAGCTCAACAATATTTGCAAACAAGCGATCATATTCTCATAACGACATATCCAATTGTTCAGGAACCGAAAGTGTTAGTTGCAAGTTTAGAGAATATTTTTTTGTCTGTAACAAATGTGTTAGGGGCAATTCTGTATTTTGAGCGTTCAAAAAAAAGAATTCCGCCATTTCATAATAATTTTGAGTCCAAATTTAACATGTTTCAACTTCGAATCAAAGAATTACATCCTTATACTGATTCAGACGTTACATTTATAGATGAGTTATACAATCTTATTGTTTTTCATCAGAATTCCTCTGTTGAATTCAGTAAAAAAACACAGTTTGTAATGTGTTCGGATTCATATAAGATTCAAAAATTGAACCCCGAATTACTCAAATCATTTATTCAAAAAGCAAAATTGTTTTTTGAAAAAACAACAAAAATTATAGATGGAGAAAAATGGTAAGTCATTATTTAGAAGAGGATGCAACAGCAATTGAACAGGCTGAGTATGAATTAAAACGAGTTGATCATTTAATTTATGTGAGCCTGAAATACACGCGTACGGTTGATGTTATTAAAAATATCATTAGTCGTCTTATATCGACGTTTGATTATATTTGGGATGATTTTTTACAAAAAGCACATAAAGAAAAAAAAGTATATGAAATTCCACCTGCTCCTGGCGCACGTTGTGCATTAATTAAAAAATTATGGGCTAAAGATGAAACGATTTTAGATTATGTCGCATTTTATCAATTACTGCGTCAGTTTAATCAAGCAGAATATACGGCACATAAAGAATTTAGAAGACATGTTTCGATGCGTGCAGTATTTACAAATGGTGATGTGAAAGAGCTTAATATTGATGTTATTACAGAGTATTACAAAAAAACAAAACAATTTTTAGAACATGTTCGAAAAGAGTATTATGACTGAATATTCTTTGGTATCGAATTAACTATAACTAAAAACTTAAATACTCTGTATGTGTAATATATTCGAATATGACAGTTTTTATAGGTGTATATGGTTTAAAAGGTGGAGTTGGCAAAACAACACTCTGCATTAACCTTGCTTCTGCTTTAGTTTTATTCGGAAGAGATGTGATTATTGTGGATTGTCATTTTCAAAAACCAAATATTAGTTTATATCTCGGTCTGCATGATTATTCTAAATCAATTCATTCTGCGTTATTAGGTTCGCATCATATAAGTGAGGCTATTATTGTTCATCCAAGCGGACTTCAAATTATTCCAGGTGGTAATCCTGAAAAAACTCTTGAAATTTCTCGTGAGAAACTGGAACATATGTTCATGGATCTCATGCAAAAAACAGAAATGGTTTTGTTAGATTCTTCTTCAGATTTAAACGAAGCAATAAATACCCTCTCTATTTGTGATCATGTATTATTGACAACAACATCTGATTTAGTATCCTTTAGCGATACTGCAAAAGCTGCAAAAAAACTTTCTGAAAATGGAATTTCAATATTAGGTGTTGTTTTAACAAGATACAATCAAAAAAACCAAACGTATTCAATACCTCATATTGAATCTATTATAGGGTATCCTGTAATAGGGATAATTGTTGATGATGATATGATTCTAAAAGCACAAGAGTTACAATACCCACGCCCTTATACTCATTACACAACACCTGCAACAATAAGTTATAAAAAATTAGCCGCAAATATTATTGGTCAGCCGTATGAAGAATCAATTTCTCAAAAAGAAACATTTATTGAATTTTTATTGAAACGACTAGGTTTTACAAAACCCTGAAATATAATATTAACTCCATAATCTAAATAGATTTTTGATATTAAACCATATGACGAGTATGAATATAAAAAAAAGTGCAATAACGATAAACAAAATTATTCGCATTAAACGTCTTTCTGTATTACTGTATCGTGCATCAAATGATAAAATAGAATGGAGTTTTCCATAATAATCTGTTTCTCGAATGATGGAATAATATGATTTTAATAAATATTTTGTTGTTGAAAGATGAGTATAAAATAAAAATGTCAAACCTATTGCAAGAATTGAATAAGAATAGATATTTTGTTCAGGTAGTGTAAAGTATGTTCTAATCATAATCTCAAAAATACGGATGATAAAAACTAAAAAACCTGTTATAAAAAAAGTTGTGAGAAATATCATTAAATTTTTTGTTGTATTTAAAACAGTTAAATCTTTAGATGTATATACATACCAATGAATTATTGTTAATAAAAAAATAACAAAGAGAAGTGGATCAAAAACTAAAAATAAGATTGCAAGCATACCTAATGTTGTTATAATAAGTCTAAATAAGAATTTTTTTCTATCTTTAAATACTCGAGCCAAAAATAATACGAAAGAAAAATAATACAGTGTTCCTAAAAGTGCAATTAAAGAAAGTAATATGATTTGCATATCAGCATATTTTCCTGTTTTAAACACATAAAACAATAAAAAGAATAAGATGAAATATACACTATACAATATGAGAATTCTTGTTGTATTTTTATGAAGTTTTTGTTGAAATAATAATTCTGTTTTTGATTGAATTGAAAGATAATAATAATTTGTAACAGGAAAAAAAGAAAAGATAAGTGAGATAACAAATGAAATGAGTAATTCTTGCACACCGAATTTTAGTCCATATTGAGTTATATACCAAACTGCAAAAAACGCAACAAATGACAAAAAGAAAATGAATAAAAATCTTTTTTTGTGTTGTTGAATATATTTTTTTCTTTGTTCATCTGAGTCTTTTTGATTAAGTGAAGCTACTTGAGAACCTATTTGTTCATTAGTATACCCTTTTTTTTTTAATTGTAACGCAAAGTCACTTTCATTGCTCATGCATGAAATTATGTCATATTCTCTTTATATAATTTTTGCTGTTTTGGGTTTCATTCAAAAATATTGTAATTGGATAAAATACGTGTGCAAATTTCACTCAAAAGTCTCGCTATGCGTGTTGCGCGAATGTAAAATACTACTATTTTATAAAAAAAGGAAGAATTAATCTTCCAAGAAATCATCTAATTTGTATCGCATATCTTCTTCTTTTTGAATAAGGTTACGTGTTTGCATGTATTCTCTTGTAAAGAGGTAAAAAAATAACCCTAGACTTTTTCGACCTTTATTATTGCAAGGTACAACTAAGTCAATATTGTTACATTGATTGTTTGTATCACACAATGCAATAACAATAATTCCCTTTTTAAGTGCATCAGCAACTGCGTTTCGATCAGCCCATGCATCAACTACAACCATTACTTTTGCTTCAATAAAATCTTCTAAATTACTATTTGTTAAAATTCCAGGTGGATATCGGCCTGCAAATACTTTTGTTCCAGTCATTGCTTCTAAAAGTTTTACGGGTTTCCAACCATTTTCTCGTCGACAAACAATTAAAATTTCATTTGGTTCATATTGTTGAAGTAATTGAATTGCGAGTTTGATGCGTTCATCGATTTTTTCAACATCTAATACTGACAAACCATCTGGTCTTGTTTTATAAATAAATTGACTCATATGTTTTGTTTTAAACTTGGTTCCAACATGAATTCCTGTTTTAAGATACATATCGGTCGGTACGAGTTTTGTTTCTGTTTCTTGATTTTCATCTGATTGTGTTGTTGGTTCGGCAACAACTTCTTGTGTTTGTTCTTCTTTTTGTTTTGTAGTCATTTTAACTCCAAAGCCAACAAATATGTGAGAATATATGCTTTTTGTTGCCTCGCATATGAACGGCTCTATATTTGAGGATTTTAATTTTATTTATAAATGTTTAGGTTTGTTTTGGGCTCTACCCAAAGTTTCAATACTAAATAAAAAACACAGCTAACTTCACGCGCAATTACTATCCAGAGTCTGCAAAATCGGCCCAAATTGGTATTTTACACCAAAGTAAAACAGAGTTTTACAAGTTTTCAAAGAATATCTTTAAAACCAAGGTGTTTTTTATTCAAAAATATACTCTTGGGACAAAGCTGGTTTGCTTTTGTCGTGTAAAAATGTTTATAAATTAAAACAATTATGATTTCTTTATGCAACCTAAAAATATATCTCGTCTTGCAATGAAAAAAGTTTTCAAATCGCAAGGGGCATTGCGAATATCTGAAGATTCGGTGAATCAATTACAAAAAGAAATTGAACAAAAAATTAAAACAGTTTCAAGTCTTGCAAAAAAATACGCACGTCATGCAAATCGTAAAACTATACTTGATTCTGATATTGAACTTGCATTGCGAGAATTAGAAAAATGAAAATACTCCCCCTTACTAAAAATCCACAAAGTGTTGTTGCACTTGATGTTGGTGGAACAAAAATCAGTGGTGCGTTACTTATATTTGATAAATCAAAAACTATACCAAAAGATACATTACAAGTAAAAACTCATTCAACAGGTACATCTCAAGAAGTCATTGTGCAAATTATAGAATGTATTGCAAAACTTATAACGCCATATGTTGATGCAATTTGTATTGGGCTTCCTTCAAGTATTCGGCAAGAAACGGGCGAAGTTTTATACACGAATAATATTGCAACGCTTACAAATATTGACGTAGTCTCACATATACAAAAACAATTTCATATTCCTGTTTTTATTGATAATGATGCGAATTGTTTTGCACTTGGCGCATTCATCCAACATAGTGATATTGTAGAAAATTTTTCATCTCAAGGTGTAATTCCATTTGTTGGATTAACACTTGGAACGGGTATTGGTTGCGGTGTTATTATTAATGGTAAAATTGTCCAAGGTGCTCATACGGCAGCAAGTGAGATTTGGCAATTACCTTACAAAGATAAAACCTATGAGTCATACGCCTCAAGTAAATTTTTTTATTTACATAATATATCACCAAAAAACTGTTTTGAACTCGCACAACAAAATGACAATAAAGCACTGAGAATATATGAAGAATTTGGAAAAAATGTTGCACATGTGATATATCTTTGTGTGTGTACATATAATCCGAAAAAAATTATTATTGGTGGCTCAATTGCAAAATCTCAAGAATTTTTTCATCCGTCAGTTTTACGTGAATTACGAAAAATATTACGAGAATATCAATATTTAGATTTGGAAATAATCTATGATGTCATTTCAGATACAGTGTTAAAAGGAGTTGGACATTTAGCTTTCATCCGTTCATAATTTGAGACGTAAAAAATCAAATCCGAGTTCTGAATTCTCAAAAACTTCTTTTGCTTCTTGTGTTATTTCTTCAGGTTCTTTATATCGTTGAGAAATATGAACTAAAATAAGTTTTTTAGCATTTGCTAAATCTGCTGCTCTGGCTGCTTGTTTTGCAGTCATATGTTTGTATTTCGTTGCATTTTCAATATGTTTTTCCGTATAAGTTGCCTCGGTAATAAGAAGATCTGTATCTTGTGAAAGTTTCACTAGTTCTTCGCAAAATGATGTGTCGATTGCATATGTGAATTTCTTTCCCTTCACAATATAGGTAACATCATTTGCTGATATTGTTTTATTATTTATGACGACGGATTTTCCCATCTGAAACTGGGACAAAATAGGTCCGGGAGTAATATTATACTTTTTTAACGATTCAACTTTCATTCTTCTTTTATCTTTTTGAATGAGTGAATATCCGACACAAGGAATTGTGTGATCTAATGAAATGTATGCTATTTCATATTCGTCATTTTCAAATATTTTTTGAATTTTTTGTGTTGGTTTAAGTTCGTGAATTCGAATGTGGAGTTCTTGTGAAGTAATACTTGTTTTAAGAAGATTATTCATACGTTTTTTTGTTTCAATAGGTCCAAAAATATCGATCGTTTTATCAGTATCCTTATTTGAAATAGTTTGTAAAAGACCTAAAATACCTGCAATATGATCTGCATGCCAATGTGATATGAATATTTTAGAAACGGTACTTCTTTTTATCCCTGCAATATTCATTTGACGTTGTGTACCTTCGCCACAGTCAAATAAAAGACCTTCTCCTCCATATTGAACATGAGTTGCGCTGACATTTCGTTCTTTTGTTGGAACCATACAAGAAGTTCCAAGGAGTGTTATTTTCATATACTTGAAAATATCTTTTCTTTTATAAATATTTATGCAAAGTAGTAACATATGTTTAAATACAATCAATTATAGTATGATTAGTAATGATGCAAAATTTAATCTTAAATCAAACAATACGTGATATTAAAGAATTACGAATTCAAGGTGCACAACAAATTGCAAAAAGTGTAGTTCGTGCATTTGCACATGCTCAAGAAGAATATTTTGCTTATTATCATCATATGGGTGATTATGCAAAAGCACTTAAGAATGCAAAAGATCAATTAGCACAAACACGACCAACAGAACCATTACTTCGAAATTGTCTTCATATTTTATTTCATGATACTGACATACTTTATTATAACACGATGCCGAAACTTCATGAACACATTCAATCACAACTTAAATTTGTTAATAGTCATTTTCAAAACGTTTTTGATAAAGTTTCTTATTTTACCTCGCAAAAGATTCAAACAAATATGAATGTCTATACGCATTGCCATTCATCAGCAGTTGTAGAATCACTTATACGAGCAAAAGGGCAAAAAAAACGAATTACTGTTTTAAACACAGAAACCCGACCTCGATTTCAAGGAAGAATTACAGCTACAGAACTTTCAAAACAAAAAATCCCTGTTGAACATTACGTCGACTCAGCACTTCGTTTAGCAATAAAAAAAGCGGACATTGTCTTATTGGGAGCAGATGCAATAGATTACAAGGGACGTATTTATAATAAGATTGGTTCTGAATTAATTTGTGAAATTGCAAAATTGTATCGTGTTCCGGTGTATATTTGCACAGATTCGTGGAAATTTGATCCACTCACCGATGCTGCACATGAAGAAATCATTGAACTTCGTGATTCAAAAGAAGTATGGGATAAGGCACCAAAAAATGTTACTATAAAAAATTATGCGTTTGAAAAAATAAATCCGGTTTTAGTTCAAGGTATTATCAGTGAATTGGGAATTTTAAAACCATCAGTTTTTTTGCAAAAAGTAAAAGAAACATATCCTATCTTGACAAAGTGACTTTTGATGGGATGTTTTGTGAATAGATTGTTCTAGGTGCAGTTGCCTGTAAAATATCTTGTAATGAACTATCGTATTTTGCTTGAATCATCGTGCCATTTCCTTGCATTATTTTTTTAGCTGCTTGAAGTTTTGCATATTGACCGCCATTTCCGATTTGATTACCTTTTTTACAAAGTGATTCGAGTCGAGAATCAATATGAGTAATATGGGGGATAACCAAATTATTTTTGTCTAAAAACCCATGTTCGGATCCTATATTAAAGACTAAATCAATTCCAAGATATTGCGAAATTGTTGCAGCAAAATGATCATTTTCTGTTCGTACTCCTAAAAAATCAGTTCCGTCATTGTAATTAATAATTGGGATAGTATTATTATCAATATGATACTGAATAAGTGCACATACATCATTTTGTCTTGCTAATGTTTCATCAGTAAATAATATTTGTGCAAGACGTTTTTTTCCAAATACTGTTTGATAAACAGATATAAGTTCTGGTTGACCAACCGTTGCAAGTGCTTGTAATTCTAAATTACTGAGTTCACTATTTGGTTTAGATATGCCGTCAATAAGTTTTCCAACTGCAATTGCTCCCGATGAAACAATAACTGTTGGTTTTTGAGATCGGGTTACTTCGTCTGCGTGTTTTCTAAGTGTGTCATAACGAATAGATTGTTCTTTTGTATTGACGATTGCTGAACTTCCATATTTGATTATTTGCGACATTTTAAATCTCTTACATTGTTTTTTTTAGTTTACAATCTACGCAAATTCTATGTGTTCGAACTCCTTGTGTTCCGCACGTATGAATACCTAGAATTTTAACAGTAAAATTATGTTTTTCACATGCTTTTTGTATTCGTTGAATCGCAATATCAAACTCACTTTCTTTTAAAAAATCATAATAATGTATTATTGTATTATCTTTTGAAAGTTTTAATGCCTCATCTAAAAATTCGTATGCAGTTTTTGGTAAATTCATGATAATTCGATCAAATGTATTTGTCAGAATTGAGGATGCGTTTTGTGCTGAATTACATATCAACTGAACGTTTTGTAATTTATTTGCATAAATGTTTTTGATTCCTAACTCATGACCTGCTGGATTTAATTCAATGCCAATCTGTTTACAATTTTTTTGATATTTTCCAATAACGCATTCGTATGGTGCGCAACCACTGAACATATGTAAAATGGTTTCACCTTTTTGTATCTGTTTTGCAATTCGAAGCCGTTCATTTGCAAGTCTAGGAGAAAAATATACCTGTTTAATGTCAATCCATAATATAGCGTTATTTTCAATATGTTTTGTCAGTGTTGTGTTTTCTCCACCTAAGTATTTATATGATTGGATACGATATTTTCCTGAGTGTGCACTATCTTTTCGAAATATTGATTTAATTGCAGGATTTGTTTGTAAGAGCGTTTGTGCTATTTGTGTTTCTTTGTGACGTAATTCTAAATCAATTTCAATAATTGCAATTGTTCCGATGATATCGTATGCGTATTTACAAAGAGGTATTTCTTCAGGTGTGAGTATATTTGCGAGTTCTTCTTTAAATGATAATGCTTTAGTTTGAGTTTGAAGTTCTTTTTGTGGTATTTCAGTAAATGTCACATTTTGGTATACAAATTCCTTTTTTACTGGTGTACATAGGTTAGTATCTTGAGAAAAAGTTTTATAATGTGGTTTATATAAATCATGTTCTTTAATATAGTCTAATACTTTCTTCCCATGTTTTTTGTCATAGATTGCAACTGTTACCATATTATTCTTTAGTAGGAGAATGAAGCAGATTATTTAAATATGAGGTTTTTTTGCAGTGTCACATAACTCATTTTTTGTAAAGTTACATTACAGCGATAATAAAACAGTTGTTTACTTCACGATGAGAACCTTACATACAAAAAAAATCGTTTTAATGCACAGAAAATCTTTGATTTTCTCGTGAATCAGGTTTTTGTCTGATGAAACACTAAGGTAATGTAACTTATTTTATAATTATGCGACACTGCAGTTTTTTGACAAAATCTTACGATTTATAAAACAAAACCAATTTAAACAGAGCATGTCTCCTATAAATATCATGGAAAAAATAAATATCATCACAGGCGAAAAGTTAAAACAATACTTCGATGTAACAGGAACCGCCAAAGAAAAAGTTTTCAAATTAAATCAAGATAAAATTAAATCTGATGTACAAGTTGCAGATATTTATGATATGGTTTGTCGATATTATAGTGATGCACAACATTTTGCAAGTAAAAATGATTATATAAATGCTTTTGCAGCACTTAACTATGCACATGGTTGGTTGGATTGTGCTGCTCGATTACGACTGATTGATGTTGATAATGATAGCGTATTATTCACCGTTGATGATTCAATGTAATATTAAATTTTTGTTGTAAAAAGATTTATAAGCTATCAGAATTAGTAGATATTTAATGGAACAATCAATGCTTGACCCGTGGGGTTCAAAAGAAATTAAAATCGATGCAAAACTCTTAAAAGAATTCGGATTGCAATTATTTGATTCAAAAAAAATTCCTCTAAACCATCATTTTTTGAGTCGAAATATTATTATTGCTCAACGTGATTTTCAAAAAATTATTGATTGTATGCAATCTCAAAAACCATTTATTCAATTAACAGGTATCGCATCATCTGGCCCGCTTCATTTGGGTCATAAAGTAGACATTGATGCATTTTTATTATTTAAAAAATTAGGGGCTCAGAGTTATTTTGTTGTTTCAGATATTGATGCATATGTTTCAAGACCTGATAGTAAAATTCCTGACATGAAGACTGCAAAGGAATATGCAGTTACGTTAATTGCAAATTTACTTGCGTTTGGTCTGAAAAAAGAAGAGATATATCTGCAAAGTCAAAAAGAACCGCGGTATTATGAATTTGCATTTGAAGTTTCAAAAAAAATCACTGAAAATGCGTTTAAAGCAATATATGGACACATGAATCCTGGCAAAATTTCGGCAAATTTATTGCAATATTCAGATATTTTACACTTACAACTTCCAGAATATTTAAAAAGTATGCCGTCAATAACAGGAATTGGGGTTGAACAAGATCCACATGCGCGTGCGTGTCGAGATTTAGCCAGAAAATTGCCCTATAAAATGAATTTACCTTCATTTTTTTATTTTTTGCATCAATCAGGTTTGCAAGAAGGGAGTAAAATGAGTGCTTCAATTCCGGATACTGCTATTTTTTTAAACGATACGCCAAAAGATGTGAAAAAAAAGATTTCAAAAGCATTTTCAGGTGGTCAAGAAACTATTGAGCTTCATAGAGAAAAAGGTGGAAACCCTGATATAGATAAAGCATTTGAGATCTTATATTATCATCACCCTGATGATAAATTTATTCAATCAATTCGAAAAAAGTATATTTCAGGTGAAATGTTAAGTGGCGAATTAAAGAAAATCTGTATTGATTTTATCACCGAATTCCTAGAGAAACATCAAGAAAAAGTTAAAACGCATATGGAAACCGCAAAAAAAATGGTTTATCCAAATTTAAAATAATATTTGCTTAAAATTAAACTAAATTTATAAAGACTGTTTTTTTCACTAAGAGTGATGGTAGCTAAAAAAACAACAAAAAGTACAAAAACAATAAAAAGTACAAAAACAACGAAAAAAGAAATAAAAAACGTTTCGCAAGAATTTCAGTCCTCACAATCTCCAGTTTCAATAGCAAAAAATCAACCTGAGTTAAACATTGGTCTTGTTGGTCATGTTGATCATGGAAAAACAACATTAACTCAAGCATTAAGCGGTAAATGGACTGATACTCATTCTGAAGAAATTAAACGAGGTATCACAATTCGGTTAGGATATGCAGATTCAGTGTTTTATCATAATCAAAAGACAGACGCATATGGGGTAAAACCTGAGCCTGGATTTGAGCCGCTTCGAAAAGTTAGTTTTATTGACGCACCAGGTCATGAAAGTTTAATGGCTACTATGCTTGCAGGTTCAATGATTATGGATGGCGCATTACTTTTAGTCTCTGCAGAAGAAAAATGTCCACAACCGCAAACACAAGAACATCTTTCAGCACTTCAAATGTGTGGAATACGAAATGTTGTTATCATTCAGAATAAAATTGATTTGGTTTCAAAAGAACGCGCAAAAGAAAATTATGACGAAATTCGAGCGTTTTTAAAAGAAACTGAGTATGCACAAGCTCCTGTAGTTCCAATTTCAGCGAGATTTAATATAAATATGTCAAATTTAATTCAGACAATTCAAGAGAGTATTCCAACACCACGGCGAAATGAATCTGAATCGCCATTATTACTTATCGCACGTTCTTTTGACATTAACAAACCTGGTTCATCACCATCTCAAATGAAGGGAGGTATTATTGGTGGAAGTTTAGTGAAAGGAAAATTATCTGTTGGTGATATGATTGAAATTCGTCCTGGAAGAGTGTTTGAAAAAAAAAATCAACAAGTGACTCAACCATATAAAACAAAAATTACTGGTATCATGAGTGCAACGCAATCAGTTGATACGATTATTCCAGGTGGTTCGGTTGCTTTGATGACAGAATTAGATCCTTCAATTGTAAAAAGTGATAAATTAGTTGGAAATGTAGTTGGTCTTGTTGATACACTTCCACCAGTTTGGAATGAATTAAAATTATCTGTTCAATTGTTAAAACGAGTTGTTGGCTCAGGTGAGGAGTTAGACGTTGAGCCACTTCGGCATCAAGAACCATTAATGTTAAACGTAAACAGTTGTACTACTGTTGGTGTTGTAACACATCTTGCAAAAAAAGAAGCAAAATGTATTTTGAAACTTCCTGTTTGTGCATCAGTTGGTGATAGGGTAACAATATCAAGACGTTTTGGTAATAGATTTCGATTAATCGGTTATGGAATTATTCAGTAAGTGTTTGTGTTAAGTTTGTGCTCAAATTAAGATTCTCAATAGTTTTTGAAAACACGCACATTTTTACACTAAACGCACAACCAGATAAATATAAACGTTGTTCAAAATCAAGTTTTTCTTTTTGTTCAATTAAAGCCATTGTTAGGAGTATATCTTGTTCTTGAATATCAATTTGGAGTTGTAAGTATTCTAAACTTGCGAATGCTTGATTTGTTTCTTTTTTTGCCAATTCATTAAATAAAGTGATGTGTTGTTGACACTCCATTGCTTTATTTTGTAATTGTGGTTCATTATAATTTTCAGTTAGGAATTGATTGTGTGCATCACGTAAAAATTGCAGATGACATTGGGTGGAATCTCCAAAAATGGTTCGAATTTGAGCATGTTCGTACGGTTGTGTACAACTAAATAAAAAAAATGTAAATACGATAAAAACAATAACGATTTTTTTCATGTTTACGCTATACATTGTTTTAATTATAAATGTTTTTTTTTTGGATTGGTGTTTTATAGCCTGAAAAGTACAAACATTTATAAATAAACTTCGTCTAAATTGACTGTATGGCATCGGCCTTTGCAAACGCAATTTCATTTCTGGAAACAATTGGCTTGTATGATGTAGTTTTACCTTTCGTTCTTTCGTTTGTAATAATGTATGCAATTTTAGAAAAAACAAAGGTTTTAGGTACATTTAAAGTTGATAAAACAGAATATACCAAACAAAACTTAAATTCAATTGTTGCATTCTGTGCGGCATTTTTTGTTGTTGCATCATCAAATTTAGTTTCAATTATAAATGAGGCAATTGGAAAGATAGTTATATTAGTTATGCTTTCTATATTTTATTTATTGCTTATCGGAACATTTTACAGCAAGGGAGAAGAAGTTTTTTTAAAAGAAGGACCTTGGCGTACGGGTTTTATGATTGCAATGCTTGGCGGAATATTGTTAATTTTTGCATATTCAGTACCAACTGGAAATGGTTCAAACTGGTTAGAGTGGGCATATGAGCAAGTTACATTTAATGCAACATCACCTGTAGTATCATCAATTATTTTAGTCATACTGATAATCGTAATTATGTTTTTTGTCGTATCAGAACCAAAAAATTCAAAGGATGGAGGAAGTAAAGAATGAGTAATATTTTAGAACGAGCAATAATGACACTTGGACAAGATTTTGTATACATTGTGTTAATATTTATACTGCTTTTCACAGTAATTTTTGCTGTGTTACAAAAAATTAAATTGTTTGGAGAAAAATCTAAACGATATAATATGGCAATAGCATTTGTGATGGGGTTAGTACCTGTTTTTCAGCATTATTTAATGCGAGGTTCAGGACCTACTGCAGTTGAAGTAATCGCGGGTGCAATTCCAAATGTTGCAATATTAATAATTGCAGTAGTTATGGTGTTAATTTTAATTGGTGTATTTGGTGCAAATATAGGACTTGGCGAGAATAAAATGTCGGGTTGGATTATTGCAATTGCATTTATTTCGATATTAGTTGTATTTGCAAGCGAATATGGATTAGGTTGGTATAGTTTACCGAATTGGATTAATGATGATGTGATTATTATCGCAGTTGCACTATTAGTGTTTGGTTTAATAGTTGCGTTTGTTACAAGTGATGAAACAGAAAAAAATTCGTCATTTGCTGAAGAACTCAGTAAATTAATCAAAAAATAAAAAGTGAGATGAAATAGGAAATGTCAACATTTTTAGATATAAGTTTACTGGTAGGGTTTGCGCCCATTTTTGGGTTCATACTAGTATGGGTATTAGTCTACGGTGTGTTGACTTTTTCTAAGGTTTTAGATTTAGCGCAACATATGCGTGCAATTATTGCACTCATGATTGCCATTATTACATTATTTATACCGCAGGTAATGCAAACACTCATTTTCATTGTCCCGTGGTTTACTGTAATGTTTATTTTCATCATTTTCATTTTGATTGCATTAATGGCATTTGGAACAACAAAAGCAGACATTGCAAAAGCAGTATGGGCATCCGAAGGAAGTGGCGCTGTTGTTCGCAATACGGTTATTATAATTTCATTTATTATTTTGGCATCAGCACTTGGTGTTGTATTTTTTGGTGGTGATGCTCCTATGATAAATACCGCAACAAATGCAACAGCAACAACTTCAGTTGAACCAAGCGAAGTTGGCGATGTTGGGCCTGGCGCATTACTTGCAACGATATTTCATCCAAAATTACTTGGTGTTATCTTCTTGATGCTTATTTCGTTATTTGCAGTATTACAATTAGCAAAATGATAATCGCAGTTTCTGGAACTCCTGGTGTTGGAAAAACACATTTAAGTATAGAACTTGCAAAAAGACTTTCTGCAGAATATGTTAATATCACTGATTATTGTCAAACCAATAATTTATTTGATTCATACGATACAGATTCTGATACACATGGTGTTGATATAGCTTTGCTTGAAAAATCCTTACGAAAATATTGTGACTTATCACAAATCTACGTACTCGATTCCCATCTTTTGCATGATTTTTCAATTGATTTTGTTGACGTGTTAATTATATGTACTTGTGAATTACCTGTGTTACAAAAGAGATTACAAAAACGTGGGTATAGTGAAGAAAAAATTCGCGAAAATCTTGATGCTGAAATATTTCAGATATGTCAGTATGATGCAATAGAAAACGGATTTAAACCAATTGTTGTTGACTGCACAAAACCACTTGATAATAAGTTAAATGAGTTAGCAAAAAAAATCAAAGAGAAATAAATAAATTATTTTTTCTTTTTTGGTTCTTTCATTTTTTTTGTGATTGCAATTTTATTACCTTGACTATCTTCAAAAACGAATGATGGTACACCAAGATATGTTTTTCGTTTAAATGGAACTTTTGTTTCTCCTTCTTCGCCTGTATATGGTGATTTGTATTTTATTTCAACAAATAATGTCGGATTAATTTCATCGCAAGGATATTCAGTTCCTTCATCATCAACATATATTTTTGATCGAATTTTAGGTCTTCCTGTTTTTGGATCAGTTGGTTTTGCAAGTCTTCCTTTTCCAGATGGTGCAATAGGTCGATAAACCCAAGCTTTAGCCCATCCTCCGTTTTCAAAAGTTCTATTTGAAAAATAAAATAAGTCATCCATTGATGTTGGTTCTTTTAATGTCATAATGGTAATTAATAATTCTTGTTTTATATACCTTACGGTTTTTGAGGCTTCATCCAAAAATAACGTAATCAGATAAAATACGCACGCAAATTTCACTCAAGAGTCTTGCTATGAGTAACTACAAAAATTCAGTTGCAGACAATCATTGGAAAGTTACGTCTTTTAACGGTGTTAAACAATATAATTGTTCAACAATCACTGAATTTTCTGACTTTATTACAAGGTGCGTATCTTTTCTAAAATTATTTTTTGGATGAAGCCGGTTTTTGAACTGGTTTTTCAAAAATATAATAACTAAAAAAAATAATTAAAAAAAATAAAAGCATTTCGGGAATGTGAGTAAATACGGAGTGTAAAACAGTTTGGTAAACCGTTGATTCTAAAAGTTCAACTTCGCAGTAAATTTCATCTGTTTTGGGTATATACAATTCTAAAGTATTTTCTGTTTGAATAACTTGAATCGAATCACAAATAGCAAAAATACTTTGAGATAATATTATGAATAAAAATCCACATAAAATTAACTGTTTCTCCATTGTGAAAATCTCTCAAAAACTTGACGATCATTGAGAATCTGATAATCGACTAGTTTCATATCAAAAACTTGACAAGTGATGTCAACAAAGATTCGGTTTGGTGTATATACAACCGAACACGCATGATTATAATATGTACTTAGCGGTTCAAATTTTACATTGACAAATTGCGATTTGAGACCACAAAATCTTGCAAGAGTTGTGTATAAAAAAGCAGATTCGCCACAAACACCTTTTTTATTTTTCCAAACCTCTAAACTTGTAGCATATCTTTTTGGATATGGGTTACCGTATGTTATTTTTGTAGAAACAAAATCAAATATATTTTTTGCTATTTCGTATTTCGTATGACTTCGTTCTCTTAATTTAGTCATTTTTGCCATTAGATTTGCAGAAATACAAAAGGGAAATGAAATAGACTCATCAAAGATTCCGATATGATATAATTCGGGTTTAAGACTAACATTTGTTTGAACAGTTTGTAAAACTTTTTTTTGCATCATCTTAATCGTTAATATTTTGAAGATATGTGAGGTTCTCTTGCGTAATTTGAGATAATATGGGATTTTGAACTTGTATGTTTGGTTGTAAACTTTCTTGCTGAAGTTTCAAAACTGACTCTGTTACGCCTAATTCAATTCTGTGTGCAAATTCATTTAATTGATGAAACTGATTTTGTAAATGAGAAACACCGACGGCGCTCGCACCAACATGTAGATACGCTTTCATTGCGGTTTGTAAAAAATTTTGATATTGTTTTGAATCATCTTGTATTTTTTTAAGGTTAAATAATGTGTTTTCTAGGAGTTGATCAATTTGAAGAATTTGTTGAACATGTCTTTTTTGATTTTGTGTTTGACATAGCGTAAGACCATAATTAAAACTATCTTTTGTTAATTGTTTTTTTTGTTTGATATGTAATTCTAATTCGTCCCAAGAATTTGGTTGTTCAGTATCGATTATTGTTATATTTTTTTGAGTTTTTACATGAAGATTATCCGCAAGTTGTTGTGTTTTTTTTGCATTTTGAATATATAAAAAAAGGTGATTTTCAAGTTTTTCTTGATCAGTTTGTAAGTGATAAATAACGCTATTTAATGCTTTATTATACTGTTGAACTATTTCTGTTTGCGATTCAAATGCTTCATCTAATGTTGGAACATTCGGGTGTTTTCCAAGAAAATGATAAATCTTCTCAGTAACCATTTGTTTATATTGTTCAAATTTAGAGTAGTGTAATTTTAACGATTGTGAGCATACTTGCTGGTTTGTTTTAATTTTTTTACTTAAGTTCACAAGTAATTCAAGACTTGTTTGCTTGTTTTTTTTTGAAAACATATCTTGTTGTTGAAGATTAAGACGAGAGGTATCTTCAAATATTTTTCGAGATTCTTTTAGTTTAATTGCCTCAACGAGTTGCTGATTCGGTTTCTGATTTTTCATAAAAATAAAAATACTGTTTGGGTATTCATAACTTATGTAAAAATTATCGAAAAATATTCCAAAAACCCCTAAGTAATTCGAAAATATGTAAATTATAACCTAAATGTATTTAAATACAAGGGAATATAAATTGACTATGACATTTTTAGATCCAGTTTTTATATCAATTGGACCTATACATATTCACTACTATGGGTTGGTTTATGCTTTTGGTCTTTTAGCGGTATATTACTTTTTACGTTATCATAAAAAATCACTATCAATGTCTGTTGAACAAATAACAAATTGTATTCTTTGGCTTGTTATTGGTTTGTTAATTGGCGGGCGTATTGGACATTTTTTATTTTCCCAACCGTTAATTTTTATTTCAAATCCATTAGAATTACTTTATATTTGGCAGGGTGGAATGTCATTTTTTGGTGCGTTAATAGGTATGTCAATCACTGGTTATTATTTTGCAAGAAATCAGAAAATTTCTTTTTTTCGATTAGCAGATTATATAACAATTCCTGTTTCAGCAATATTAATATTTGGAAGAATTGCAAATTTTATCAATCAAGAATTAGTTGGTCGAGTAAGTAATGTGTCGTGGTGTGTTGAATTTGTAACAGCAGTTGGTTGTCGACATCCATATCAATTATATGCTGCTATCTCACACACAATTTTATTTATGCTATTACTAGTAATCTTTATTTTTGCAAAGAAATATTGGGGTAAATTTCATGGAATGCTTTTTTCGTATTTTATTATAGGTTACAGTATTCTTCGTTTTATTACTGATTTTTATCGAGATGATCCGATAATTATAATGGGTCTAACGATTTGGCAAATAGTTAGTGTTGTAGGTATATTAATAGGCATAATTATGGGAATATATGTAACTCATTATATTCATCAAAATCAGCAAAAATATAAATCAAAAAAAAGAGGATAAAATGGAAACAATAACAGTAGATGTATTACGTACACAAACAGTAAAAAAAGCTCGTGTGAAAAACAAACGAGTTATCTTACGCGTTGATTGGAATGTTCCAATGAAAAAAGGCCGTATTACAAATGAAAGCCGGATACTTGCGAGTTTACAAACCATAAATTATTTACTTTTAAAAGATGCAAAGCAAATAATTTGTATTTCCCATCTTGGAAGACCTAAAGGAATTGATACATCATTTAGTTTGTTAAAAGTAGCAAACCGTGTTGAAAAATTATTAAAAAGAAAAGTTACATTTTTGAAAAGTTGTGATTATTCAGATTTTGAAAAACTCTCAAAAAAAGATCAATTATCAAAAATACTTATTTTAGAAAATCTTCGATTTGAACCAGATGAGAAGAAAAATTCAGTCTCTTTTGCAAGAAAATTAGCGAAATTTGGTGACATATATGTAAATGATGCGTTTGGTGTTTCACATAGAAGCCATTCATCAACTGTTGCTATAACAAAAATTTTGCCGAGTTATATTGGGTTATTAGTCAAGACTGAACTATTAATGATTCAAAAAATCAGAGAAAATCCCAAAAGACCGCTTGTTACGATGATTGGTTTTGCAAAAATTTCTGATAAAATAGCTATATTAAAAAGACTACTGACACTTTCAGATACAATTTTAATTGGCGGCGCGGTTGCATTTACATTTTTAGAGGCAAAAGGAATCAAAACAGGAAAAAGCATGGTTGAAAAAGATATGATTCCAATTGCAAAAAAATTTTTAGATCAATTCGGTAAGAAAATCATACTGCCATTAGATGCAGTTTGTGCGCGTTCATTAGATTCAAAAAAATATAAAGTTTATAACATTGAACATATACCTAAATCATATGCTGGATATGACATTGGTCCAAAAACAATATTGTCATTTTTGTTAAAATCTCATACTGCAAAATCATTTTTTTGGAATGGTCCGGTTGGAGTTTATGAAGTAAAACCATATCACACTGCAACACAATTTATTACAAAAGAATTAGCTGAATTATCACAAATACAAGTAATTATTGGAGGAGGCGATACAGTTTCAGCAATATCACAATCAATTTCACGAATTCCTGCCAATTATTTCCTCTCAACAGGTGGTGGTGCGTCAATTTGCGCATTAAAATCTAAACCATTACCGGCGATTCGGGCAATATATATGTCAAAACGTCGCTAAAAAACCAAATATTTATTAACAACCCAACGTATATGTATTTAATGGTAGTGTAAATTATTGAGGTTGAAATGGCAGGAAAATTAAAAAAATTCATTCGTTCTTTTACAGGAAATAAAAAAGCGGTTAAAAGTTCACGTTCAGTAAAAAAATCATCTAAAAATGCAGTTTCTTCTAAAAAAACTGCAAAGTTTGCAAAAAAACGAGCAAAAATTGTGAAAAAAACAGTGAAATCTATTAAAACCAAGAAAAATATTACCAAAGTCGCTAAAAAAGCATCAAAACCTGTTAAAAAGAAATCAGTTTCTTCTAAAAAATCAGTAAAATCAGCTAAAAAAATATCAAAACCTGTTAAAAAAAAGTCAGTTTCTTCTAAAAAATCAGTAAAATCAGCTAAAAAAGCATCAAAATCTGTTAAAAAAAAGTCAGTTTCTTCTAAAAAATCAGTAAAATCAGCTAAAAAAGCATCAAAA
>CAZUXP010000004.1:0-5332 GCA_964624275.1 uncultured Methanosarcinales archaeon | reverse complement strand
GCTAAAAAAGCATCAAAACCTGTTAAAAAGAAATCAGTTTCTTCTAAAAAATCAGTAAAAGTTATAAAAAAAGTTGTTAAAAAGAAAACAGTTGAATCACAATCTCAAAAAAAACTCGAGAATGAAAAGAAACCTCCAAAAACTTCTGCAAAATCAAAACCATCTGTTACCTATATTCAACCTTGGACAAAAGTTTCTAAGTATAAAAAAGTTGAAAATGGGCGAAACCCTTTTTTTGAATATTGAACTTTAAATAAACATTGTCTTTATTTTTTTTGATGCAAATATTTATATAGTGCTTAAAAGCTAATTTTAAAGTGAACAAAAACAGAGATTTAACAAAAGGTTCAATTACAAATCATATCAAAGCAATTGCAATTCCTGCAAGCATTGGTTTTTTCTTTCAAACGATGTACAATGTTGTAGATACTATTTTTGCAGGATTTATTTCAACGCAAGCACAAGCAGCCCTAGCACTTTCATTTCCAATATTTTTTATCATTATTGCGATGGGTTCAGGCGTTGGAACGGCTACTTCAGTTTTAATTGCGAATGCTCTTGGTGAGAAAAAACTTCCTGGATTGTATGCTGTTCAATGTTTTTCATTTGCAATTATAATCTCATTGGTTGTTACAATTATTGGTTTATTGAGCGCACCATTTTTATTTACATTTTTAGGCGCAACAGATGAATATCTTGGAATGTCTTTAGCGTATATGAATATCGTATTATTTGGAACGATTTTTTTTATTTTGAAAATGACCTTGGCACAATCATTAACAGCACAAGGAGATTCTTATTCATTTCGAAATATACTTATTATTGGTTTTTTTTTAAACATTATTTTAAATCCAATTTTATTATTTGGTTTTTGGATAATTCCGGCATTAGGTTTACAAGGTATTGCGCTTTCAACTGTTATTATTCAAGCACTTGGTGTTGTATACTTGACATTTAAACTTAAACAAACAAAATTACTTATTCGACGAACAGCTAAAGATTTAAAACCAAAATTTCAATTTTATAAAGAAATTTCGTATCAAGCATTTCCTGCTTCATTAAACATGATGACTGTTGCATTAGGGATTTTCATCATTACATATTTTATTAGCCAGTTTGGTGAATCTGCCGTTGCAGCATATGGTATTGCAACACGAATTGAACAAATTTTATTATTGCCTGCGATTGGTTTAAATTTTGCAATTATTTCATTAACCGGACAAAATAATGGCGCAAAAAAGTTTGAAAGAGTAAAAGAAACGTATTATAAGACATTAAAATATGGGTTAGTTTTAATGACGGGTGCAGCATTATTATTGTTTTTTCTTTCACCGTTTTTAATGAGAATTTTCACTCAGGATCAAGCAGTTATTGATATTGCTGTCCCATATCTTAAAATTGCCGCATTCATTACTTGGGCATATACAATTTTATTTCAAACAGTATCCCTTTTACAAGGACTAAAGCGCCCGATGTTTGCACTTTGGATAGGATTATTTAGACAAATTATTGCGCCAATAATTATTTTTTGGTTGTTCATATCGGTATTTGATTTTGGCATTTTTGGCATTTGGTGGGGTGTGTTTGTTGTAACATGGATTGCGGCATTTATCACATTAATGTATGGATATAAAGTATTTCATCAAAAAGTGTTGCAAAGAGTTTGAATAAAAAGTAAAGATGCAGATTATACATCTCTAATAATCTGTTTTTTTTTTTGTAAGTTAGTATAGAATAAGAATGTTTTTGTGACTGATTTAATTCATCTGTTTTTAAAACAAAAAAACGTTAAGTAGTAACTATGTTACATAGTAACTGTGAAGTATAAAGTAATTAAAATAAGCGATGAAAATTATAAGTGATACTTTTTATGTTACGCAAATTACATTCTTTGAGCTATATAAGGGAGTATATAAACGCAAGAATAATGCAAAAGAATTATTTTTTTCTTCATGAATTACTTTCTCAATTTAGTGTATTACAATTAACAAACGAAATATATCTTAAAGCAGGAATAGAATCTGGAAAACTAGAATCTCAAGGCTTAACTCTTGATTATAGAGATATATTTATAGGAGTTTGTGCAAGAGAGCATTCTGTTTGTTTAAAGACTGGAAATATGAAATATTTTCAACGAATCTCTGGTTTAAATCTAATAGAGTAATCTTTTTGGTTGTTTAGTTGTGAAAATCCATCCTAAAAATTTATAAACAGTTTCTAAATTTAAATATAAACATGAGTAAAGCTGAAGAACTTGCAAAATCTCAACGAGAAATTGGTGTTGCTGAATTTTTTGCACGAAACAGGCATCTTTTAGGTTTTGATAACAAAATAAAAGCATTAATGACAACAATTAAAGAAGCAGTTGATAATTCATTAGATGCGTGTGAAGAAGCCGAAGTTTTGCCTGAAATCATTGTTGAAGTAACAGAACTTGCAACTGATCGTTTTCATGTTATGATTGAAGATAATGGTCCAGGTATTGTGAAAGAACAGATTCCCAAAATTTTTGCAAAATTATTATATGGTTCAAAGTTTCATAAGTTATCGCAAAGCAGAGGTCAGCAAGGTATCGGTATTTCAGCAAGTGTACTGTATGCTCAATTAACAACTGGAAAATCAACAAAAATTACGTCAAAAACAGGTCCGACTGATCCTGCGCATTACATAGAGCTTCATGTTGATACACAAACAAATAATCCGAAAATTACTAAAGATGAAATAATTGACTGGTCGAAAGATCAAGGAACCAGAATTGAGTTAGAACTCGAAGCAACATATCAAAAAGGTATGCGTTCAATTGATGCGTATCTAAAACAAACTGCAATTACAAATCCTCATACAACGATTATTTATACAAATCCAAAAGCTGAACAGATGATTTTTCCGCGAGCGGTTGATTTAATACCACCAAAAGCATCGGAAATTAAACCTCACCCTTATGGCGTAGAATTAGGCGTACTACAAGACATGTTAGCTAAAACTTCGCAGCGTACTTTACAAAGTTTCTTACAAGAGGAATTTTCTCGTGTAAGTTCAACTGTTGCAAAAGATATTTGTGAAAATGCAAAAGTTTTACCAAATACAAAACCAAAATTAATTTCTCGTGATCAAGTTGATTCCCTCATAAAAGGTATTAAAAAAACAAAAATTATGTCACCACCAACCGACTGTATTTCACCAATTGGTCAAGAATTATTGTTAAAAGGATTGAAAAAAGAAATTAATGCTGAATTTTATGAAACTGTTACAAGACCACCAAGCGTGTATCGGGGTAATCCGTTTGTTATTGAAGTTGGAATTGCATATGGCGGTGAGCAAAAAAGTGATGATACGGTGAATGTATTGCGTTTTGCAAATAGAGTTCCGTTATTATACCAACAAGGTGCATGTGCGGGAACAAAAGCTGTTATGTCAACTGCGTGGAAAAATTATGGTATGTCACAAAGTCGAAGTGCTTTACCTGTTGGTCCTTGTACAGTTGTTGTTCATATAGCATCTGTTTGGGTTCCATTTACATCTGAAAGTAAGGAAGCAATTGCGCATTATCCTGAAATCTTAAAAGAAATGAAACTCGCTTTACAAGAAGTTGGAAGAAAACTGGGCAGTTATATTAATAAAAAAAAACGCGTAGGTGTTGAATTAAAAAAGCGTTCTTTTATACAGAAATATATGCCACATATCGCAGAATCACTGGTGGTTATTTTAGATTTACCAAAAGAAAAGCAACAAGAATTTGAACAAAAATTATCCGTAATTTTAGAAAAAGAAAGAGGAAAATTAGATTCACTTGAATTTGATGCATCAAAAAATACAGAATATGATGAAACTTTTGCAAAGATAGGTGCTGAGGATGAAGAGTATGATGAGGATAAAGAAGATGAGTACTAAAAAAGAATCATTACAACCAATACAGGATATTGCAAATCAAGTTGTAAATAGTATTGAAAGTCTTAAATCACCTGAAGTTCATATGCCTCTTCGTTCGTTACAAAATGTTATGTATAATCAAAGTATTGGGTATTTTGAATTAAAAGGAAAAACGAAAGGTCGTAAATTAACTGCTTCAACAATTAAGACATTTGCTCAAACGCTTCATATGCTTGAACTTGCAAAAGAATTAGGAATTACAAATGATGAAGCAACAAAAAGGGAGGCGTATTATATCTCTAAAAATTGGGGCGATGCAAAATTCAATGAGCAACCGGAATCTGATACTGTTATGGATGATGTCGAAGCAATGTTATTATTAAACCGAGAAAAGATTGGTTTTATTCCTGAAGAAAAAGGTGGTGCGGTTGCTGGTAAACTCATTGTTAAAGATGTTGAAATTGATACAGGTCAAGAACTTAAAATTGATTGTACTAAATTTGGAAGTGGCGCATATTCAATTCCAAGTAAAGTTGAAGATTTAGGATTTGAAACAGACGCAAAATTTATTTTAGCAATTGAAACTAGCGGTATGTTTCAGAGACTTGCAAAACAAAATTATTGGAAGAAAGCAAATTGTATTTTAATTGCAATGGGTGGAGTTCCAACTCGAGCAACACGACGTTTTATTCGACGATTGGCAGACGAAAAAAGTTTACCTGTGTATGTGTTTACTGATGGAGACCCGTATGGGTATTTGAATATTTATCGAACATTGAAGGTTGGTTCAGGAAACGCTGCACATATTAACGAGTTTTTTTGTGTTCCACAGGCGCAATTTTTAGGGGTAACTCCACAAGATATTTTAGATTACAAGTTACCAACACATCCACTTAAAGATATTGATATTAAGCGTGTAAAAGATGGAATTAAAAACGATCCGTTTATTCAATCATATAAAGAATGGGAAAAAGCATTAGAACATATGGTTAAATTAAAGGTACGTGCAGAACAGCAGGCATTAGCTAAATGGGGATTAAATTTTGTAATTGAGAAGTATTTACCAGATAAAATAGGGAATATAAAGAATTTCTTGCCTTGAGTTTTTTATGGCACATGTATCATTTAATTTATTCATTGAACCCTTTATATTCTATTTTTATGAGAATGGCTTTTATTTTGTCGGCTTCATCTAAAAAATAATTTTAGAAAAGATACGCACTTTGCAATAAAGTCAGAAAATTCAGTGATTGTTGAACAATCATATTGTTTAACACCGTTAAAAGACGTAGCTTTCCAACGATTGTCTGCAACTGAATTTGTGTAATTGCTTATAGCGGGACTCTTGAGTAAAATTTGCGTGCGTATTTTATCTGATTACGTTATTTTTGGATGAAGCCTTTTTCGTCGGCTCTATAGAAACCCTCTGAATCGGTAGAATTATAAAGGTAAAAGCATCTGT
>CAZUXP010000003.1:0-59145 GCA_964624275.1 uncultured Methanosarcinales archaeon | reverse complement strand
TAGTCGTAGTGGTAAGTCCTATTTATTCTTACACAAAGATGACGATAAAAGAAAAAACTACAAGCCAGACATTTTTGTAAATGGAGGTGATATTGGGGACGATTCAAAGATTTTAGTCATTGACAAAGAAAATAATCTGGTCAAAGACGCAGGTACGAGTTTCTCCGCCCCTTTAATTAGTAACCTACTTGCTAGAATTGAATCTGAATATAGGCATATTGCAAAAACTTCCGAATTGCTTAAAACTATTTTATTAAGTAGATGTTCAATTTTAAAAGGTAATGATAAATCTAGTTATTTACACATAAATTCTACTGTTGATCCTTTGGTGAATGATGACGGTATTTATCTTGATTTTGAATATTTTAATGTTCCTGCTGTAATGGCTCCGAAACATCAAGGGATTTCAAATATTCCTTGTTTGGAAATTTCAATTCCGATTTCGGACGAAGTTTCAAGTGTTGACTTCTTTATTTCTCACTCACATAATGAAAGTGGTTTTGATCCCTGTAGACACATAAGTAAGATTTTAGTTCTTGCTCTAGACCCTAACGGAAAAACAATTTACCGAAAAGGTAATATTAATGATTATGCTTCATTAACTTTTGGACGTTACGGAACTAAAAAAAATGGCATATATACATTTAAATTACACTTAGAAGCAAAATGGCTATCTCCGTCTATGCTTAAAGAGTTGCATTCTAGAATGGGTGTAAGTGTTCGTCTAAATGTTTACAAGAAGGATTTAGATAAACTAAAACAAGTTAACCAGAAAGTTCAAGAATATTATGCTAAAAAAGAAACTGATAGTAAAACTGATGTTCGAGTGATTGAAACAGACGCAGTACCTGCTTAATTCTGTCCACCTTTGTTAAACGTTACCCCTTAAATCAAATCTTTCTAATAGTCTATACAATGGACGAATATCAAGCAAAATATGTCAAAAGAATCAAAGATTCTCAAAATGACGAAGATTTGGAACGAGTAGTTGATGATATCTACCACGATGGCTTTCAAGATAGGGAGGAAGAATAATGGTTGGACGACTCCCTGTGATAAAATACCACGGAAAATATTGGTATGTTGATGAACGACTAAAGGAAATCAGAAATATTAACGATTTCATGGATTCTGTCCCATTTGAACAAATAGACAAAGAAGATATTGAGGAATACGACATTCCTTGGGAGAAAGTCAAAGAACACGAAACATGGCAAAACAACTTCCAATAATCAAATACAGAGAACGAATGTACTTCTTTGATGATAAGGCTTTGGAAATTCGAAATATCGAAGATCCATCCGATATTATCAAATTTCAAGATATGGATATGAACCAAATCCAAGAGGCATAATACAATGGAACAAAAAATAACACTCCCGATTTCAAAGTTTAAAGAAATACTATTACACTCATGGGAATTAATTCCTTATGAAAAGAAACAAGAGCTTGTTGCTCTAGGTATTTTTCCAACATCACGACGCCCAAGTGACTAGTTGGTTAAAGATATCTTACGAATAGCGACAATGTGCCACAATCTGCCTCACTTAGCGACAGCTTTCTCAATTTTTCTTAAAATTCTGCCCTACGATGCCAGAAAAAAACGTCAGTTACGTCCACACCTCGTGGGAGCGTCTCATTAACTGACACATAATTGTGGTAACGTAGAGCAAAAGAAATCACTACGTCCCTAAAAAAGACGTAAGTGAATGCAACGCCCTCGCCGGGATTCGAACCCGAGTCTCAGGAATGAAAGTCCTGAATGATTGACCGGACTACACTACAAGGGCAGTTGTAATCAAACTTAATACACAAAAGAAAAACACCCTCTTTATAAATATTTTCATAATTTCTGAGACGAAACAGCCAACTTCATACCCGAAATTGGAAATATCCGCTCGCAATACTTACAACGCAAACGAACCATTGCCGAATTTAAAACTTCAAACTCAGAATTCATATATTCATGATTTGTCACACAATTTTTATTTGGACAAACAAGAGTATTCACAAAAACTTTTGGTAATTGAGGTTTTATCTTTTGTACAACATGTTCATTTTCAATAATACTAACTGTTGCATTTGGTGCATACAATGCAATTTTTTGCAACTCAAAATCAGAAACACTGCGACCTTCAATTTTAATAATATCTTTTCGACCGGATTTTTTACTGTGCAAATTTAAACCCAAACTCATCACTTCAGAATATTTTTCAAGTTCTAATAATTGTACAACATTTAACGCGGTATTTGCCGGTAAATGATCAATCACAATTCCGTTTTGAATTGGCGTTACACGAATCATTCAAACCCTCCTAATAGTAAACCTAAGAGCGCTTCACGAACATATACTCCATCAGCTGCCTGTTGAAAATAATGCGCATATTGGGTATCATCAACATTTGTATGAATTTCATCAACACGTGGAAGCGGATGTAAAATTTTAAACGAATCTTTTACAGAAGCAAGGTGTTTTTTCTCTAATCGAAACGAATATTTAATTTTATCATATTCATATTCATCAACAAAACGCTCTTTTTGAATTCGAGTCATATATAAAATATCTAATTTAGGTAAAATTTCTTCAAACGAATCACAAACGGTAACCGAACATTTATTCTCAGCTAATTCATCGCAAATATATTGAGGCATTTCCAATCCTTTTGGTGCAATAAAATACAATGAACACTCAAATAATGATAACGCATATGCCAAAGAATGAGCTGTTCGACCATACTTTAAATCGCCAACTATAGCAATTTTTTTACCGTGTAAAGAACCTTGTGTCTTTACTATCGCATATAAATCAAGTAGAGTTTGAGTTGGATGTTGGTTTGAACCATCTCCTGCATTGATAATGGGAACAGAAGATACTTCAGATGCTCGACGAGCTGAACCTTCTAATTTATGACGGAGTATGATTGCATCTGCATACGAACTCACCATTCGAATTGTATCAGATAAAGATTCACCTTTTGATGTTGATGTGTTTACTGAATCAGAAAAACCTAATATTTTTGAACCTAAACGCTGAGCTGCACTTTCAAAACTCAAACGAGTTCGAGTTGAAGGTTCAAAAAAGAGTGTTGCAATGAGTTTATCAGATAACACGGGCTGAGTTGATTTTTCACAAACTTGTGCCTTATCTAAAATTTTGAGTATAGTACATTTAT
Organism: uncultured Methanosarcinales archaeon; assembly: GCA_964624275.1. GTDB lineage: Archaea > Nanobdellota > Nanobdellia > Woesearchaeales > DATGWN01 > CAZUXP01. The sequence goes on along the minus strand of CAZUXP010000003.1, from coordinate 55,972 downwards.
CTAATTCTGTAATAGAAATAATATCCCGTCCGAATAATGTGTTTTGAACAGGTTTGTGACTCATAAAATATATACTTGAATTCGGTTATATATATAGTTTTTTGTTTACAGTAATTTTGAACTGTTTTTAAGTGTTTTTTTACAATATATATAAATGAATATTCAAATATGTCCTTAAAACGAGGTTATATACAATGAAACAAAAAATATTAATCGCAGTACTGATAATTTTTGCTGTTTTTCTCACAGCATGTACAGTACCCCAAAGCCAGACCACAAAAACACAACAAAATTTTGAAGAAACATCTTTTGAAGATTCTTCTTATCAAAGAATAACACAAGAGCTCTATCAAGAAGTATTAGATAGTGATGAAGTAGTGATTTTAAATTTCTATGCTGATTGGTGTCCAAATTGCGCTCAAGAAAGACCTGCAGTAAATCAAGCATTTACACAAGAAACAGCAATAAACGGATTTGAAGTTTCATATCGTTCATCAGACACAACAAGTTTTGAAGAAGATTTAGCACGTGAGTTTGGTATAACTTCCCAAGGAACAAAAATCATCCTTAGACCAAATCAAGAACCTGAAAAAATTGTTGGGCATTGGTCATTAGAACAATGGAATGCAAAAATCCAAGAAATCGGTCAATAAGATGAGTGAGGTGACAATAATCGCAGTGTTTTTTGCAGGACTTCTTTCTTTTGTAAGTCCATGTATCTTACCACTCATACCAGGATTTTTAGGGTATTTAGCAGGGATTAGTCCTAATTCAAACACAAAATCAGATCGATTATATTTATTTATAAACACTGTATTTTATGTTTTAGGATTTACCTTTATTTTTGCAATAGTCGGTGTTTTATTAAATGCTTTTTTAACAACTATTGCATATGATGCACAAACATGGTTTGCACGAATTGGTGGCGTAATAATTATTTTATTTGGTTTGTATTTACTCTCCAATTATCGACCGAAATTTTTGCAAAAAGAATACAAGATAACACCAAAAAAGCGATATAAATCGAATTATCTAACAAGTTTTGTTTTTGGCGCAGCATTTGCATTAGGTTGGAGTCCCTGTGTTGGTATAATTTTAGCAAGTGTGTTAACAATAGCAGCAACACAACCAGGTTTAAGTTTTATCTTGTTGCTTGCCTATGCATTGGGCTTAGGAATCCCATTTTTACTTGTTGGAGCATTTTCCACGCAAGCAATATCACTTTTAAAAAAAATGGGTCCTTGGTATAAATATTTTAATGCAACTGTTGCAATCTTTTTAATACTCTTAGGTGCATTAATTTTAACACAGAATCTAGTGTATGTTGCAAATTTAGATTTTATTACGAGTATTTTTAATTAGAAACACAGTTTGTGTTTTTCTTTTTTTATTTAAAATATAATATTTAGAAGATAATCAAAATAATAATATATTTTTTCTATCGTATAACTCAGCATATAAGCAATACAAAAAACAAGATAAAAGAAACTAGAATAAATTTAAATGTGTAACCTTCTAATAATCACCCGAAAAGTCATCATCTCTTTTACTTTCAACATATGGAAGTTCTCGTCTAAGTTTTATATCAAGTCCTATTTCATATTCTTTTGCAAGATCTTTTGCAACTTCACTTAATTCTAAAACATGAGCTCGCCCATAAACTTCTAACACCCATTTATTTTCGAGTGTTGCACCTTCACGCAAATTTTCTAACCACAATCTGCCAATATATAATGCACTTTGTTCACTATCCCATTTAAATCCTAAAAATTGATGCGAAATAGGTTCTCGTGGTTTTAAAATACCAACTACATCTTGGCTAGGTTCATCTTGCTTATAACCATTTGAATTTGCTAATTCATAGCCTCTTTGTTTTAAAAATCTCGCTACACCTACTGAACCTTCAGTATATTTTACTTTATCATCTATTGATTTTGATAACATTATATCACCTAAATGAATAAGAAAATATACCTAATTATAAAAGTTGTGAAAAACTCATTCCAATATAGTTTCGACATACAGATTGTGTCAAAGAATGTTCAAATCCCTAAAATGGTGAGCCATCGGGGATTTGAACCCCGGACCACTGGCTGTCCTAGAAGTGTCGTGAAACACGGTCATATAAGACCAGCGCTCCACCAGACTAAGCTAATGGCTCAAAGTGTTTGAAAAGATGGTTATTTAAAAACCTTGCTAAAATGAAACCAATATATTTATAAATAACTCGCCTATTCAAAACTATACCGATGACACATTGATATTCAGTATAAACGCTGAATTGAGTGAGGTAGAACACTTCTCACAATCATCATCGAGTAGAAAACGGTGAAATACAAAGAAAATGGCTAAAAAAGAATTACAACCAGAACAAACTGAAGAATTACTTCGAATTATCGAAGTTGTAAAACAAAACGGTAAACTCAAAAAAGGAACGAATGAAGTTACAAAAGCAGCTGAACGCGCAAGTGCAAAAGTTATCATTGTTGCAAATGATGTCAGCCCAGCTGAAATTGTCATGCACATTCCACTTATTTGTGAAGAAAAAAATATCGCATGTTTTGCAGGTGGATCAAAAGAAGAATTAGGTACAGCAGCAGGTTTATCTGTTGGAACAACAGCAGTTGCAATTACTGATGAAGGAAACGCAAAAGACGATTTAAAAAAATTCTTGGATAGTGTTCAATAGAGGGAAAAATGGCTAAACAAGATTCAAAAAAGGAACAGAAAAGTGGAGGAGGAGTTACATTTTCACCAGCAGTTCCAGCAACAGTTGAAGAAATTATCGGACGAACAGGAACTCGGGGCGAAGCAACACAAGTCCGCGTGAAAGTTTTAGAAGGTCGTGATAAAAACAAAATTATTCGAAGAAATGTAAAAGGTCCAACAAAATTAGGCGATACATTAATGCTTCGAGAAACAGAAATTGAGGCAAGACCTCTCTCAAGGTAAAAAAAATGGTAAAATGTAGTTTTAGCGGAAAAGAAATCGCACCTGGAAAAGGAATAATGTATGTGAAAAAAGATGGGCGTGTATTATATTTTGCAGATAGAAAAGCAGAAAAAAACATGCTTGAGTTAAATAGAAAACCACGAACAACAAAGTGGACTGAAAGTTTTAAAGAGGAAAAGTCACAACAGAAAAAATGATGGAAGATACGCTAGTTTTAATAAAACCTGATGCAGTACAACGAGGAATTATTGGTGAGATTATAACGCGTTTTGAAAAGTGCGGTCTTAAAATAACAGGACTCAAAATGGTTATGCCAAACGAACAAATAGCTGGTAATCACTATGCTGATGATGAAGAATGGCTTAATTCAGTTGGAGAAAAACAACGAACAAGTTATGAGAAAAAAGGTTTAAGTGTTGATAAAACAAATAAAGAACTTGGAGAAATTGTTCGAGGAAACCTTATTTCATTTTTAATGTCAAGTCCAATAATTGCACTCGTTATAACTGGTCATAATGCGATCTTACATGTACGAAAACTTGTCGGTGAAACAAGTCCTCAAGATTCACCTCCAGGAACAATTCGCGGAGATTATTCGTTTGATACATACCTATTAGCTGATATGAAAAAGCGTCCATTGCAAAATCTTATTCACGCTTCTTCTTCACTTTCTGAAGCAAAAAGAGAAATTGCAATTTGGTTTGAACAAAATGATTTACACGACTGGAAAAGAATAGATGAAGAATTATTATACGGGAGATAGAAAATGGGAAAAGCAGATTTAATTATGAAGGCTATGGATAAGCCAGACAATATCCGAAATATTGCAATTTGTGCGCACATCGATCACGGAAAAACAACATTTTCTGATAACTTGCTTTTTGGAGCAGGTATGATGAGTGGAGAATTAGCAGGTCAAGCGCGACAATTAGATTTTCACGCAGATGAGCAAGAACGGGGAATTACAATTGATGCCGCATCCGTTTCGATGTTGCACAAACATAGAGGAAGTGAGTTTTTAATTAATTTAATTGATACACCAGGTCACGTTGATTTTGGTGGTGACGTAACTCGAGCAATGAGAGCAGTTGATGGAGCAATCACATTAAGTTGTGCAGTTGAGGGAATTATGCCACAGACTGAAACAGTTTTACGCCAAGCACTAAAAGAACGAGTGAAACCAATTTTGTTCATCAATAAGGTTGATAGGTTAATTAAAGAATTAAAATTAACACCAGAAGCAATGCAAGAACGATTCGTTGGAGTTATTACAAGTGTAAATAAACTCATTAGACAAATTGCTGAAAAAGAATACGCTGAAAAATTTCAAGTAAGTGTTGCTGATGGTTCAGTATTATTTGGTTCTGCATATCATAATTGGGCGTTATCAATACCATTTATGAAAGAAAAAGGTATTTCGTTTAAAGATGTCATTGATTACTACGACAAAGGTGGTGATGCATATAAAGAATTACAACAACGAGCACCAATTCATGAATGTGTGTTAAACGCCGTAATTGATCATTTACCAAAACCAACAAATGCGCAAAAATATCGTATCCCAAGACTTTGGCATGGTGAACATGAATCACCTGTAGGAAAATCATTATTAGAATGCGATCCAAAAGGACCAACTGTTTTTGTTGTTACAAAAATTGAAGTTGATCCACAAGCAGGTGAAATTGCAACAGGTCGAATGTTTGGTGGAACAATCAAAAAAGGTATGAGTATGTTTCAAAGCAGTACACCAGGTCAACAAGGAAGAGTACAGCAAATCTTTGTTCGAAACGGAGCAAAACGTGAAATTATCGAACAAGCAGTTGCAGGAAATATCATTGGAGTAGCAGGATTAAAATCATTTCCAGGGGATACTATTTCGTCAGTTGAAACTGAACCATTTGAAGAACTCAAACACATCTTTGATCCCGTAATCACAAAAGCAATTGAAGCCGAAAACTCTGCAGATTTACCTAAACTTATTGAGGTCTTAAAGCAAGTAAATAAAGAAGATCCAAGTATTAGTATTCAAATCAACGAAGAAACAGGTGAACATTTACTTTCAGGTATGGGAGAACTGCATCTAGAAATTATTGAAAACCGTATTGTTACAGAAAAACATATGAAGGTTCGAACTTCACCACCAATTGTTGTATATCGTGAAGCGATTACAAAAACAGGAGAAGTTGCTGAAGGTAAAACACCAAATAAGCACAATAAATTGTACTTTACCTGTGAACCATTAACACAAGAATTAAATGATTTAATTAAAACAGGACATATTCCACAAGAACGATACAAGAAAAAAGATCTTGAACTCAGACAAAAATTTATTGATGCAGGTATGGATACAAAAGAAGCTGAAAAAATTAAAGCAGTAATAAATGGAAATATGTTTGTTGATGGAACACGAGGTATTGTTCAAATCAATGAAATTATGGAACTCTGTTTAGATATGTTTGAGGATGTAATGAAAAAAGGTCCCGTAGCAAACGAACCATGTATTGGAGTAAAAATCACACTTGTTGATTGTAAATTACACGAAGATGCAATTCACAGAGGACCAGCGCAGATGTATCCTGCAGTTCGAGACGGTATTCGAGCAACAATGAGTACTGCAAATCCAGTATTGTATGAACCAGTACAAACTATTTTATTCACAGCACCTGAAGAATATATGGGAGAGATTTCAAAACTTGTTTCAAACAAACGAGGTCAATTACTTGATATGGAATCTAAAAACGCTGTAGTTGAAGTTCGAGCAAAAATGCCTGTTGGCGAAATGTTTGGATTATCAAATGATTTACGAAGTGCAACGGGCGGACGTGGAACAAGTTCATTAGTTGATCAAGCATTTGAAAAACTACCTGAAGAGCTTCAACAAAAAGTTGTGCAACAAATCAAACAACGAAAAGGTTTGAATTAAGAAAAAAGAGTTCATCTCTTTTTTTCATTTTATGCTACAACACAAAAGGTGAAAATAATGACAGAAGAAAAAACACAAGAAAAACAATGTTGTGGAAGTGGTAACTGTAATCACGACCATAAACAACCACAAATTGAGGAAATTGCATACAATAATCATTTTATGATTAATACATTAATTTCTTTATTAATCGATGAAAAAATTATTTCTAAAGAAGCGTTAGAGCAAAAAATACAAACAGTTCAAGAAGAACAACTCAAAGCGTACGAAGAAATGCAAAAAAAAGAAGAAGAAACACAATAATCTTCCTTCTTTTATTTTTTTTCTTATTTCTAAAGTTGCTCGTTTTTTTATATTAAAATATACCTATTGATAAAATGTGTGCTTCGGAAAAAACATATCAGAGATTATCTTGCTGATGTTTTACCAAAAAAAGACTGCAATGATCACCTTTTTTTGTGATAATATTCTAAGGAAGCATTTCTTATAAATTCACATACAGATAAAAACGAGCAACTTATGTTTTTTATAATCTTTTTTCTAATTGTAAAATTTGATCACGTATCTCAATTGCTTTTTCAAACTCTAAATTCTCTGAAGCTTCATCCATTTGTTTTTGAAGGTCTTTTATCAACGAAGGTATTTGTGCGTTAGGTATACTCTTTGTGTCTTTGATTCGAACTATCTGAGATTGTGGAATTTCTTTTATAATTGTTTTTGGCGTTATATGATTTTTTTTGTTATACGTAATCTGTTTTTCGCGTCTTCGATTGATTTCAGAAATTGTTTGATTTATTGATTGTGTCATTTCATCAGCATAAAAAATAACTCGTCCTTCAGAGTTACGTGCAGCACGACCACATGTTTGAATTAAACTTTTTGTGTTTCGTAAAAAACCTTCTTTATCCGCATCAAGTATTGCAACAAGTGCAACTTCAGGAACATCAAGACCTTCTCGTAATAAATTTATTCCAACTAATACATCAAATTGACCTATTCGTAATTGTCTAATTATTTCTGTTCGCTCAAGTGTATCAATTTCTGAGTGTAAATATCGAACTTTTAATCCTTTTAATGCAAGATATTCAGATAAATTTTCAGCCATTCTTTTTGTAAGCGTTGTTACAAAGGTTCGAAAACCTTTTTGAATTGTTTTTGTTATCTGTGCATACAAATCATCCATTTGACCCTCTTTTGGTTTTACAGTTATTGGTGGATCTACTAATCCTGTTGGTCGCACAACCATTTCTGCAATTTGTGAACTTACTTGTAATTCATAATCTGCAGGTGTTGCACTTACATATAATACATCATTAATTTTTGCATCAAATTCTTCAAATGTCAACGGACGATTATCATACGCACTTGGAAGTCGGAATCCATAATCTATTAAACTTTTTTTTCGAGATTTATCTCCTTTATACATACCATGCGTTTGTGGAATTGTCACATGGGACTCATCAATTATGATTAAAAAATCATCAGGGAAAAAATCAATTAAGGTAAATGGAGGACTCCCAGGTTTGCGTCCATCAAAATGTCTAGAATAATTTTCAATTCCATTACAAAAACCCATTTCTTTTATAAGTTCTAAATCATAATTTGTTCGTTGCTTTAATCGATGTGCTTCTAATTGTTCTAAATTTGGCAGAGTTTCATTCAACTCTTGTTTAATTGATTGAATTGCGCGTTGTATTTTTTCATCTGAGACAACATAATGTCGCGCAGGGAAAATAAGATAATTTTCATATGCAGTTATTTTTGTTCCATTTACTGGATGCACTTCATGTATTGATTCAATTTCATCATCAAATAATTCTATGCGAATAATATTTTTTGCATATCCTGGTATAACATCAATCACATCACCGCGTACCCTAAATCTTCCAGGTTGTAAATCTGTGTCATTTCGTTCATATTGCATTTTGACTAAATCATGAATTATATTTTTTCGTGAAAATTTTTGACCAACCAAAAACGAAACTGAAAAACCTTTGAATTCATCAGGATCGCCTAAACCATAAATACAAGATATTGACGAAACAATAATAACATCTTTTCGTGTTGCCAAAGACATTGTTGCTTTGAGTCTGAGTTGTTCTATTTGTTGATTTACTTGACTATCTTTTTCAATATACGTATCACTTGCCGCAATATAACTTTCTGGTTGATAGTAATCAAAATACGACACAAAATATTCAACAGCGTTTTGTGGAAAAAAAGATTTGAATTCAGCATATAATTGCGCAGTTAATGTTTTATTATGAGATAAAATCAGTGTTGGTTTTTGTAATGCCTCTATAATTCGAGCCATTGCATGCGTCTTTCCACTTCCTGTTACTCCTAAAAGTGTTTGACGCTTCTTATTTTTCAAAAATCCTGTAACTAATTTTTCAACTGCACTAGGTTGATCACCTTGCATATCAAAATCAGTATGTAATACAAATTTTTCCATACAAAAAGAAAAATGTTAATGTTTAAAAAAACTCCGAAATTAAATCCCATAATTTATTTATTATACGGACTTTTGTATTTTTCAAACACCAAACGCAGGGTTGCTTGTGAAAATGCACCTTCGTTTTCTCTAAAAACATCAACTGGAACTTGCGAACGAGCATTATCTAATTCTAAAAGGTATTCATCACCAATTCCAATTCGATTTGCATAAAATTTTAATTCATCTGGTTGAATTTGTGACGAATCTTTTTCTAATAACATCTCTATTCGACTTTCAGACTGACGAATATCAAAATCTTTACTGACAGAATGCAAAAGATGACCCACATACCCTAGACTTACAATACCGAGTGCTAATGCACCAATTGTTGTTCGCCGAATTGAGTTTTTACTTTGACTAAAATTACTCATGAATCGATCATCTAAATGCGTATTTTGTTTCATAAAAAAAAGTTGTACGAAATCATATATAAATGTTTCTATTTGTCACCACTCGATGGATACAAAAACATCAGAATTCTTCATATTCTTCATCTAAATCTAAAACACCTTTTTTCTTTAGAATTGGAATGTGATTTGGTTTATATTTGTAGACAACATCACCTTTCTCGTCTCCACCGAATTCCCACGGTTCAATAATTAAAATATCGCCTTCACGTGTCCAAAGTTTTCGTTTTAATCGACCAGGAATACGACAAAGTCGAACTTTTCCATCCATACACCTAACTTTCATTCGTGAACCACCAACTCGTTGATCAATTATACCAATAACTTCATTATTACGAGGCATTCGCACTCGAAAAAACTGGTTTTCTTCAGAATCTGAATTGTTAAATTTGTTAAAGGGTTTTTTAACATCAGGTTTTTTGTAGGGTGGTTTTGTACTTTTAAATTTACTTCCACCTTTTTTTGCTGGTGGGCGTTGCGGACTTTTTGGTTTTGGTTTCTCATTACTCATATGAGGGGTATAAAACGAGTGTTATTTAAAAAACTTCTCACAAAAAAGGTCTTTTTTAACCAAACAAGAGATTTTATAAAGACAACAAGAGTTCTACAGATATAAAAAAGTCATTTCAGTGGTAAAAATTTCTGAATTGAGAGAGTATAAAAATACAATGAATATAGATCAACTTCACAAAGATATTGCCGAAGCAGTACAAAAAATGGGTTTTACAACATTTACCCAAATTCAAGAAAAGACGATTCCACTTATATTAGAAGGACATGACGTATTAGGTCATTCAGCAACAGGTTCTGGTAAAACAGCAGCTTTTGGATTACCTATCTTACAAGATATTCATCTTCATGATACGAAAAAAATTCAAGCATTAATTTTAACTCCTACACGAGAACTCTGTGTTCAAGTAGCTGATGCAATAAATGATTTTTCAAAATTCATCGATGTCTCTGTCACAAGTATTTACGGTGGAGTCGGATACGAACCACAAATTAGAGCACTTAAAAAAAGTCAAGTGGTTGTCGCAACACCTGGTCGATTATTAGATCACATGCAACAAAAATCTATTAACTTAGATGATGTTCGATACTGTGTCTTAGACGAAGCAGATAAAATGCTTGAAATGGGATTTTTAGACGATGTTGAAAAAATCATCTCAAAACTTCCAAAGAAAAAACAAACACTATTATTTAGTGCAACAATGCCAGCACCAATTCGACGACTAATCAAAAAAACACTCAAAGATCCTAAAGAAATTACAAGTGATATTTTAGTTGATAAGTCTAAATTACGACAAATTTATTATGATGTCGATGCACGACAGAAATTTTCACTTTTAGTACATTCATTAAAAGAAAATCCTGATGGTTTATCATTGATATTTTGTGCGACAAGACGAGAAGTTGATATCCTAGCTGCAAACTTGAACAAACAAAAAATAAATGCAATCGCAATTCATGGTGGTTTAACGCAAAATAAACGACTTAAAGCAATTGAACTCTTAAAAAAAGAACAAGTAAACATACTTGTTGCAACTGATGTTGCAGCGCGTGGACTAGATATTAAAAATGTTCAATATGTCTATAATTATGATGTACCTAAATCCGAACAAGATTATTTACATAGAATTGGACGAACTGCACGAGCCGGAGAAAAAGGTGTTGCTGTAACAATACTCTCACATCGAGATCATGAAGCGTTTGAAAGCGTCTATTCTGAAAATATAACTCGTGTAGAAGTACCACAACTAGAAAAGATGTTTTATGAACGAAATATTGAAATCAAAAATTCATCACCACAAGGTGGGCGTTCACGTTTTAGTAGAGGATCTTCACAAGGTGCAAACCGAGGTTCAAGAAGAGATAGAGAACGATCAGGTTTTAGTAAAGGATCTTCACAAGGTGCAAACTCAGGTTCAAGAAGAGATAAAGAACGATCAAGTTTTAGAAGAGAATCTTCGCAAGGCGCAAATAGAAGTTCAAGTAGAAACTCATCTCAAGGTCGTCCGAAACGAAATTATACTAATCGAACACGATAAATGTGTTTGATAACACTTTTTTTTCACTATCTTTTTAAATTCAATACTAATAATACATTGTATGAAGTTTTATTACATATTCATACTCATTGTTTGCACATTAGTGATTCTAAACGCTTGCACACAAAATAATTTTCAAGTAACGAATCCTGATGATGTTGGTTTTTTAATTGATGGTCAAGATAAAACTGAATTGAAGACAGTTTCAAGGATTGAATTAGAAAAAAAAAATTCTACAAATGAATGTTGGGTTGCATATCAAGGTATTGTATATGATGTGACTAATTTTTTAGCAAATCATCCAGGTGGTGCACAAGCAATTATTCGTCATTGCGGAACTGCTGAGCAATTTGAAGCTGCGTTTTCAAGTCAACACGGACAACGACAAGTAAGTGTATTACAGCAAGAAGGTGAAGTAATTGGAAGACTCCAATAAATATGCAGGATTTGTACTTCGAATTGGAATGGCACTTGTTTTTTACTGGTTTGGAATCATGCAAATTATTAATCCACAAATGTTTGCATATTACGTTCCAGATTTTGTAGTAAATTTAGTTGGAATTTCTGCTCAAAATCTCAGTTTTTTTAATGGGATTTCAGAAATCATACTTGCAACATTTTTGGTATTTGGTTTATTCACTCGAATTACTTCAATACTTCTTGCAGTACATATGGGTTCTATTACACTCAGTGTTGGATTCATTGCAACCGGTGTGCGAGATTTCGGACTGACTATCGCACTAATTTCGTTAGCACTTTTAAAAGACCAACTGTGGGCATTAGATTCAACTATCAAAAACCGTTTTTCAAAAAAATGGCAGAAACGATTGTTGCTCTCGGCTTCATCCAAAAATAACGTAATTAGATAAAATACGCACGCAAATTTCACTCAAGAGTCCCGCTATGAGCAATTACAAAAATTCAGTTGCAGACAATCGTTGAAAAGTTACGTCTTCCAACGGTGTTGAACAATATAATTGTTCAACAATCACTGAATTTTCTGACTTTATTGTAAAATGTGTATCTTCTCTAAAATTATTTTTGGATGAAGCTTGTAGATATATTGTAATTTTATATAACAACTTATCTTCTAAAATACGGTGTTTTGCAAATTTATCAGTAGAAATCCTTCGTTAAAAACAAACATTTATAAATCGCGTATTTTTCTGCACTTTTATGAAAAGAAGTTCACGTAGATGGAAGAAAAAAGGTCAAATGCGTTGGAAGTGGCAACGGAAAAAGATTAAGAAAGAAAAACGAAGACGATTACGAGCATAGTCTTAGATAAGGCTATTTTCTATTTTATTTTTTCTAAAGTAATTATTTTAAAAAAATTACATTTTTAAATTCAAACACATTATACTATTAGTATGAGTAAAAAAAATGAGTATCAAGTGGTTAAACTTTCAAATGAAAAGACTGCGCAATTAACCCAAATTCTTTCAAACAAAACTGCGAAAAAAATTTTATCGCAATTAGAAGAAAAATCATTCACTGAATCTGAATTAGCAAAAAAACTTCAGATTCCTCTACCCACAATTCATTATAACATAAAACAATTAGTTGCAGTAGGTTTGGTAAAAAATGAAGCATACACATATTCAAAGAAAGGTCGAGAAATAAATTATTATGCGTTAAGTAATAATCATATTATTATTTCTTCAAAACCATCATTTTCTATATCATTTTTGCAGCAAATTATCCCAGCGATTCTTGTTTTTATGGGGGGTTTGAGTTTATATTCCTATATTACTTCAAAAAGTTCTGTAGTTCCATTGTCTGCTCAACGAGCAATGGTTGAATCGGAGTCTTCAATGATGATGGCTGCTGAAGATGTCGCAGTGACAACGACAAGTGAACCGAGTTTTTTATTTTTATTTAGTCTCTTTTTTTTAATAATAGTATTGATAATAAGTTTGCTTCATTTTGTTTTATATCTAAAAGATAAGCAGAATTAAGTTGTATAGCTAATTAGAGTTAAGTAAGTAGACTTAAATAACTTCCATTTTAATAAAAGTTATCATAGAATATATAAATAAGCTTTACGTTAAATGCAGAATGGTGAAATTATTTATGAAAAAAAATACATTTAAAATACAAATTTACATTTTACTTATTGTAAGTTTATTTACATTTAGTGCATGTACACAAATAGATAATACAATGCAAGGTGGTGATTTTGTAAAACCTCAGTCTGTTGAAGAACTACAATTTTTATTTCAGACTCCACAAAATACCAATCAACGGGCTCTTTCAGGTAATATGATGGAAGTATCCGAGAGTGTGCCACTTGATTCATCTGCGCCATCCCAATCATCAAAAGATTTTTCTCAAACAAATGTACAAGTTCAAGGTATTGATGAAGCTGATATAATCAAAACCGATGGTGAGTATATTTATACAATTACAGATAAAACACTTTTTATTATTCAATCAGATTCAGCTGAAGACGCAAAAGTGATTGCACAATATAATATGAGTTCACAACCTATTTCATTATTTATTCATGATGATTCATTGTATGTAATTGGTTCTGAGCACTTGGGACAGTCATTTTTTTCAGATCGTAATTTTCACATAATGCCAACTTATCGAAGTTTTACAACTATTGATATACTTGATATTTCTCAAAAAGATAAACCTCAAAAAATAGATTCATATAAAACTCAAGGAAACTATGTTCAAGCGCGACTTGTTGATGAACACATCTATATTATAACGCAGATGAGTCCTGATGTCGCAAATCCTTTACCAATCATGTTTGGAGGTGTTGAAAATCCAGTTGAAATGAGTATTTCTCTTGATGATGTTCAATATGATCCTCAAGCTGAAGATATCCAATCCGTATCGATTCATACTTTTGATGTTCAAACACATTCTCATAGTGTTGATGTGTTTTTTATTGATAGAGTAAATCATTTTTATATGTCACATTCAGCAATATATTTCGCTTCAACAGAACATATTCAGTCATATGAAGTCCAACAAGAAATTTTAAAAGAATTACTAAAACCTTATGTAGGTTCAGAAGAACGTGATTTAATTCAAAGAATACAAGAAACTGAGTCTGATATTTTATCACAATATGAAAAAGAAGCAAAAATAATGCAAGTGTATCATGAATTAAGCCTTGAATTAGATACACAAACACAAAAAAAAATTGAAGAAGAAATGCAAAGTCGATATCGAACATATATTGAAGAGTTAGAATCATCAGTTTTTACCCATATTCAGAAGTTTTCTTATGATAAAACTGATATATCACCAGTTGCAAACACAACCATAGCAGGAAGACTTCATAATCAATTTGCAATGGATGAATATGATGGTGTTTTTCGAGTTGTAGCAACGATTCCCCAACGTTGGTTACCAGAGGTTGCTGAAAATTCAGAGGTAGGAGATAGTATTATGCCAAGACCTATACCTCCTCAATCACGCGATTCTTCTGTCCCATCTTCAAATTCAGTATTTACATTTGATTCACAAATGAATAAACTTGATTCGGTTAGTGGTATTGCAGAAACTGAAAGTATTTTTGCAACACGTTATGTTGGTGAAACTCTGTATATGGTTACATTTGAAGAAATTGATCCTTTTTTTGTAATTAACTTAGCTGATCCTCAAAATATTCTAATTGAAGGTGAATTAAAAATACCTGGTTATTCCCGATATTTACATCCTTATTCGGATGAAATCGTAATTGGTATTGGTCAAGAAGTAGATGAACGCGGACAAACAGTTGGTTTGAAAATATCGCTTTTTGATGTAGAAGATGTTCAAAATCCTCGTGAAATTGCAACATATATTGGTAATGATTCACGAGCATATTCAAGCGTATTATTTGAACATAAAGCATTTTTACTTGATAAAAATCGTCAACGACTTGTTATACCAGTTCAAAATCAAGATTGGCGTGATTCTTCTCAAAACTATGCTGGTGCACTTGTTTTTGAAATAACGCAAGATGATGTTTCATTGTTAGGTTTAGTTTCACATTCACAAGGTGTCGAAAATATTTGGCAGTTTGGTGTTGAGCGAAGTTTGTACATAGGTGATGTATTATATACAAAATCTCCGTATTTACTCAGAGCAAACGATATTAATACGCTTGAAGATTTGAAAAGATTACGATTAGAACCGTTGTCACAAACTGACATTGTGGTATATTGAGAATATTGATACATTAAATGTATAAATAGGTAGTCATATATAAAACCATTACCTTTTTATATTCTGTTCGTTTTTTTAATTGTATGGATATTTATTATGTTGTAAAGGCACTTATTCAAAAAGATGACGAGATCTTACTTGTGAAACGTTCAAAAAATGATGTGCATAGTCCTGGAAGGTGGTCAACACCAGGTGGTGGAGTTGAACAAAATGAAAGTGCAATCCAAGCTTTACATCGAGAAGTTCGTGAAGAAGTAGATTTAGTTATTTCTCCTCTCAAAGTAATCGGAACAAAACATTTTATCGGTGATGATACAAAATCTACCATTGTTGTGACATATGTGTTATGTGAATATATTAGTGGTAACGTTGTACTAAATGAAGAACATGATGAATTTCGCTGGATACGTGAGATACCAAAAGATATTTCGTTGCCGTATAGTTTAAAAATATCATTAAAGCGATTTTTGAAAAAATAAAGGTGTATTTATGAAACGAATTCCAAAAAAATATGGTGAATATAAAACTGATTGGTGTCCATATTGTGGAAAAAAAGCTTTACATAAAAATCCATTAAAACTAAACGTGTGTAAAGAACATAAAGATTGTAGTAATGATCCGAGTTTAAAAACATCAACTGGTGAGTGGCTCGAGGTTCGATGCAGTAAATTTGGGAATTACTGTTATTCAGTCACACGTGGAAATATTTCGCTAAAAGATGCATTTACAAAGTCAAAAAGGAGTTTAGAAGAATGAATGTCTTAGTTTTAATACCTCCAAGTGAAGGTAAATCTCAAGGTGGCGATCAAAAACCACTTGAAAATATAAAAAGTGAAACTGGAAAAGTTGTAGAATTAATACAGAAACAAGATGATGTTGAAAAATTGTATGGAGTGAAAGGAAAAAATGCACAAGATGCACATGCACTAAATGCAAATTTATTAAAGTCGCAAACATTTCCTGCAATAAAGCGATATACGGGAGTTGTGTATAATGCAATTGAGTATGATACTTTATCAAAAAAAGCTCAAACATTTTTTCATGTACATTTTCGAATAGTTTCTGCGATGTTTGGACTGGTAAAACCAAATGAATGTATTCCTGAATACAAAATTAAATTAAGTAAATTAAAATTAGATTCATATTGGAGACCAATATTATCAAAAAAATTACAACATTTCTATGTGATTGATTTGTTAGCAGAAGAACAGCGAAAAGCTGTGTACTATGAACACGGAATACGAATAAATTTTCAGATAAAAAAAAATGGCTTTTTAAAACCTGCAGGACATTTCGGAAAACATATTAAGGGTCGTTTTATTCGTTTTATGTGTGAGAATCAGTACTTAAAAGCTTCAGATCTTGCAACATTTTCTGAAGATGGTTTTTTGTGTATTACGCAAACTGAAACTGAGTTAATGTTTTGTAAAAATATGTGATGTCATAATTTTAATAGAGTTATTTGGTATTTGCGAGAGCTTCATCAATATGGCTTTTACTTAATGGAAATATTTTTGGAAATAATGCTTTTTTTTTTTGTAAACTCATACAAGAATTTGCAAATATTTGACCGTAAGAATCGTAGATGTATGTATATAAACCGGTCTTAAATGCATTAGTACAACGCTCTTTTAATTTTGGAGTAAAACTTTTATACTTTAATCTTTTAGCACCACTATAAGTCGTTTGAGTGTGAAAACTTCCAAGTAAATAAGGTAATGCTTTTTGAATTCGTTCACGAAAAAAATGTAATGTTGATTGAGAAGTTGGTAGAAGATGATCTCCATTAGTACCTTGAATTTGTTCATAATAAGCGGTATCAAAATCAACCATCTGTGAGTAAATAAACCCATTCTTTTCTCCTAAAACAATATTTCCTATATGGTCATTTATTCCTAAACTCAAATCGCTCTCTAAAAATTTTCCAAAACCTATACCACCTATAAATGATGCAGAAAGTGCTATTTCTTGATTCCGATGCGTAGTGTGATATAAGAATTCATCTAATCTTGTATCTGCTTGTACTTGAAAACCAATGACAACTGGTAAATTTTCAGTGATTTCATTACTATTATAAGCAAGAATTATTTTTTCAATACTTGAATAATCCCCAATGTCATTAAGGGGAGGTATATGAACACCAACAGCTTTTGATAATAACAAATCAAGTTGTTGTTGATATGATAAATTCTTGTCTAAATCTGTTTCTAAAAAGATAGGTTTGGAAAAAACAGACATATTATTTCTTTTTAGTGCAACATAATGTCCAAATGAAAATGAAAAATCACGTACAGCACTTGTTTTTGTCAGAAGTCCGTTTTCAGATTTTCTTTTAAAATCATATCGTAAACGGGGAAAAACACCTTTTAATTTCGTATAACTCCCATCATCATTTTTAATAATACAACCTCTCAAACCTGATCTTAATGCAACATTTGTAAGACTTGTCGGTAATTTTAACTGGGATGCTTTTTGCGACATACCGTTTTGAATATACCAAATCAAGGTACTTGCTTTTTCTTTTTTAACTTGGACAAGTCTTCTTGGAATTAATAATAAGTCACCAGATATTTTTGAATTCTGCGAATTCTGACTTTGAATAAATTTCTGTTCCCGCCAAAATTCAAAAAATGATTGAAGTTTAAGGTCGAACATAAACTGATTGAAAGATACTATATTTATAAATCTTCCCCCATTAACTACTCTTTGATAAAAACATCTCTATGTTGGGTGGAGCACGAGGGTAAAGTTATTTTGTCAAAAAATCAGTTCTCACTGATGTTTATTATTATAAAACAAAAACTAATCAAAACTAATATGATTCCTGAAATAAAAATCGAAGTTTGCGGTGATGTGAAATCGATAATAATTCCTGAAATAAATAAACCTAATCCACCTGCGATTGCATACACTAATGATTCAAATGAACCAAGTGAAGCTCGCATTTTTTTAGTAAAAAAGCTTTGAATAAGTTTTCGTTCTGTTGGATACCGCATAAAATCAAATAATACGGTTGCAAGAAGAACAGTTATTGCAATAAATGGATTAAAAATATATAAAACACTTATACAACTTAAACCCCATAATAAAAATGAAAGACTCATAACTCTTTTTGTCTGTTTTTTTGAATCGGTAAAAATCCACTGAGATATGATTGTGATAATACTCATAACTGACCATAATAACCCAAATGACGCAATATCCAAACCAATACTTTGAATATACGCTGTCCATTGAATTGAGCCTGCCATCCCATATGCAATCATTCCTACACTAAGTAATATTAAAAGCATTTGAAGATGTTTTTTATGTAAAACATATGTCGTTATTTTTTTTATTTGAATTTTTTGTTTTTTTTCTATTACATCAGGGATAAACAGTAATGGTATAAGTGCAAGAATTGATGAAATCGCTCCAAAGATCCAAATCCATTTAAGTTCAAAACTACTCATTGCAAAGTACCCAATAATTCCTGAGATAAAAAGAGCAAGATGTTTAAAACTCATATCGATTTGAAAAAATCGGTAATGTTTTTTAGCTGGTAATAAATCAACAACCCATGCTTCTTTTGCTCCTGAATAAAACGAATGTGATACGGAAAGAAGCATGAATGCAATAAGTGAAAATAGAAAACTTTGTGTGAAAAAGAGTATAAAAAATGATGGAATTTCTATTGCGTAACTTACAAAAATACTTTTTTTCCGCCCGTATGTATCTGCAAATAAACCGGTTGGAATTTCTAAGACTGCAATTAAAATTGTATGGATACTAAATAAGATTCCAATCTGAGTAAATGTCAAAAACTCTAAAAAATAAAATAACCAAAATACTGGTGCAAAATACAAAACTTTTGTGAAAAATGTTTCAAGAATGAATAATTTCATTTTAAACAATCCGGTTCAGTTGTGATAATAACTGTTCCATCCTCATCAACTAAAACGGTATTTTCACTTTGAGCAACAATTCCTTTATTTTCATCAATAAGTGGAGCGTATCCTTGAATCACATTATTTCGTAATAAATCTTGGAGTGCGTATTTGACTTTAAATAGCGGTGTTTTGTGATTAACTAATTCGTGAATTGAAAATGGAAGACCTTGTTTTGCAGTAATTTTTTTTAAGATTTCTTTTGTGATGGGTGAGCGAATAGCTCGTTTTTGCGTAAATGAAAATATTTTTGGATTTCCTGCATCATAAATAATTCCTTTTCCATCTGTAATAAAAGGCTCAACGGCAAATGTCATGCCTGGTCGGATTATCTCATCTGATTGTGTATTATAATTAGGTATTGATGGAGTGGTATGTACAACATATTTATCTAATCCATGTCCACTTAAATTTCGAACAGGTTCCAAACCATGTTTTTTTGCAATGTTTTCGATTGCAGCGCCGATTTCACTTATTTTCACACCGACTTTTATTGTTTGAAGGGCTTGAATAAGTGCTTCACGACTTGCATCAACAATATGTTGATATTTGCCTGATAAGTCAATAGTTGTCTCACAATCACCAATTGCGCCATTAACACTGACGCCTACATCTAAAGATATAACTTGATCTTTAAAGATAATATCTTCATCAGGTTCAGGTAAAAAATGCGCAGCACATTCATTTAATGCAATTTGTGGAGGAAATGCTGGTTCGCCACCGAGTTCTGCAATTTTTAGTAATACTTTTGTAATAACATCATTGTATGATGCACCGGGTTTTATCAGTGTTAATCCATATGAACGTACTTTTCCAGCGATTTCTCCTGCTTTGAGAAAATCTTCTTTGTATTTCTTATCCATGCTTATTTGTTCCTTTCCAATTAATAAGTGGTTTGAGGTGTTGGATGATTTTCACACTTTCTTTTTGTAAATCCATTACTTCATAAATGTTTTTATATGCTTGTGGTGCTTCATCTAATGTGTCTTGTGAAATTGTTCCAACAATATCTTTCATATCTTGTTGAAAAGAATCAAGTGTCAGTGTTTTTTTTGCGTGCACTCGCCCCATAAGTCTTCCAGCTCCATGAGATGAGCTTTGAATAAAATCATTGTTACCTAATCCTTCAACTAAAAAAGAACCATCTTTCATCGTGCCTGGAATAACTCCGCGTTCACCTTTTTTTGCTGGCGTAGCACCTTTGCGATGAATATATAATTCGTTTTCGAAAATAACATGATTATGATTTTTATTTGTCCATAATTCCCACTCAATTTTTTGATTCAAAACAGATTCAAAAGCTGTAATGGTTTGTCGAATAATTTCAAGTCTGTTTAATAATGCAAATTCTAGCCCGAACTCTAAGACATTCAAATATTCTTGTGCGTCTTGTGTATTTTCATCTAAAGCAAATGTTTGTTCAAAATTTTGTTCGTTTTTTGCAGCAATTTTCATATAATGCTGGGCTAACTTATATCCAATTCCTCGTGAACCACAGTGAACAACAATCCACACAGAATTATTATCCTCATTTACACATAATTCAATAAAATGATTTCCATCACCCAATGTTCCTAAGTGATTTGAACTAGCGGATTTTATGAGATTAAGAATATTTTTTTGATATGGTTTTTGTTCAAATTGCATTACAAGTTTGGTAAATGTTTTTATTGATTCTTCTGTGACAGTCTGTGCATTTCGAAGTTTACCCATACCCATTGGAACAAATGTTTTTACTGTATCATACAATAATTGTTTTTTTCGTTGTATTTTTTCAAATATCTCTGGTGTGGTAATTTTAACTGCGGTCATCCCGCATCCAATATCAAAACCAACCCAAGACGGTACAACGACTCCTTTTGTAACTAAGATTGCTCCGATTGGAGCAACATATCCTGCATGTGCATCAGGCATAAGTGCTGCATCAACAACAAAAGGCTGATCAGCACAACTCTTCATTTGTTGCAGAGTTCTTTCATCCAGATTTATTGCGTGATTTTTGATTAAAACCATAATATGATGAAAAATATGTGTTTATTTAAAAAGTCTTTTGCTCCACTAGACAAATGTAATAGGTACATTTTAAAATGATGAGTTTATAATAAATATATAATGAGTAAAAAAATAATCTTTAATATGAGTGCAAGTTCGCTAAATCAGTATCTAGAATCTCAATTGGTGTTTTATTATCAACAAATTCAAAAAGCAAAACCAGACTCCCTTGTTCCAACTTGTTATGGACAAGCAGGTAATGTAGTGCATGAAACACTTGAACAATGCAGACGAGTTGATCCAACAAAACTTTTTATGCAAAAATGGGATGAAAAAGATTTAGATTCTCAATTAGGATTAAATGGTCAACCTTTGAGTAAAGAAATATATTATTATGCAATGTTATACGGTGTTGAATTATTATCGAATCAGTATTCTGAGACACACCATGAAGAACTTATTCAGTTTCGTATCGTGGATACGCCTCAAGCACAAATTAATATCAAAGGGTTTATCGATTGTAAAGTTGTTGAGGATGGTGGTTCAATAATTTTAGTTGATTGGAAAACAAATAATTCAGTTAAACAAGATGATTCGTTTGAATTACAAGGAAAAATGTATTCTTTATTAGTGTATTTAAAATATGGTATTGTTCCGAAAAAAATTGTGTTTGAATATTTAAAATTAAAGATTACAAAAGAATATACGTTTACAAAAGAAGAAATTTTAGAACATTACAAATATATATTGTCTCTTGTTCGAGAAATTCTTTTAAAAGGTTTTGATATCGAACAATACGAGATTGGTAACATTGATTCGCCGTTTAATGAGCATAAGAAAAAATGTACTGAAGAAATTCAACGGCGGTTTTCACAAAAAACAAAACCAGTTATGGTTGATGCTCATTCATTTTCATAACTTTTTGTTGTAAAAATTCAAACATATTTCCAAACGCATTTGCACGTGAAGATAGAAAACTTGAATCTATATTTGTTTTTGTAATAAAATCTTGAATAATTGTTTTTGCGTGTTCTTCAAATTCTGTAATAGTCACGTCTGTGAACATATCTTGCATAATTTTTGCAAACCCTTTGACAATATGTGCATCAGCAGTAATATTGGGTTGCAAGAGATTATTATGAATTGAAACGGTTATATAAACTTGCGATATACAATTTGGTGCAAGATTTTCTGGGATTTTTTGTTTTTCATCAAATTTAGATAAATCTTTTCCAATTTCGATTAATGTTTGAAGCATATCCCATCTTGTTGGCAATTCAGTAAGGATTTGTGCATACTCGTCTGCGATTTGTTGCATGTTGTTCATAGTATAAGAGATTTATTCTGTGTTTTTAAAAGTTGTTAAACAAAATATTTTTAAATGGGGTGCATTTATCGTTTCTAAATAGTGCGCACTCATGGTTGAATGGTACAATATGGCCTTGCCAAGGCTGTGGCCCGGGTTCGATTCCCGGTGAGTGCATTTTTCTTTGAAAATTTTTTCACTTCGAAACTTTCCCAGTGAGTGTATAAAATTTTTAATCTACTATACCGCATAACTCAGAAGTATCTAGGTATTTGTTCGTTTAATTAAAAATTTTGCTACATATGAAATTAAATGAGGACTTGTAATCATTTTTTCTTGCTCAACAATAACATCAGTTAAATCTAATTCGTATTGTTTCTCATACGATATTGCTTGTAAGATTGTTTGGAGAGCTTGTACTTCTAATACAAACCGTCCTTCCGATGTGTGAGTATCAAATGGTTTTAAACCATCGTGTAATGCAAAATCAATTGCACAATGTATATCAATATTTTCGGTTGCAAATTCTGTAAGTAAAAGTGCAGTATGCCAGTTTTTTTCTGCTAAAGATTCACCATATAAAATATCATAGTGAGTCCAGAGTGGATTTTTTGTTTTTTTTAATTCAAAGATAGATTCTGTCATTTTAGTCATAGTCTCGGTACGTATTAAAATATCTCAGTAATTTTTCGTAAAGTACATCACAATCATTCATTCCTTTTTTTTTGATTTGGGTTAAATGTTTTTTAAATATGTATGTGTTTGCAAAATAACTTAAAATATGATATATCCCTTTACTTCTCCAGATATCATCGATATCAGTTCTCAAACGGCCTGTAAATTGAATAAAAAATGTCCCTTGATCTAATGTTCGTTTTTCACCGTTTATTTTAACTTCAACTTTTTTTTGTGATTCGCCATTTATAATTTGAAATATGTTTACTGCTTCTTGATCAGTATATTCATATTCAAAAGAGTTCCATAAGTCATATTGCGTTTTTGTTTTTAAAACTTTAATTTCATGTTTGATATCAATTTTATCGTATCCTAAATCATCCCAGTGTTTTAAAATAATCTCGTGTACTTCTTTAAATGAAAATAGTCCATTATAAGAAATTTTTTTTGGTTTTGTGATCGGTGTTTGTTCAGGCATTTTCTACCTCGTGATATTTTTTATGTTTGATAAATGTCGCTAAATCATCTTGCATTTGCCGAATTTCATTCTCAACAACATTTCCAACATTATCATATTTTGATCGTTTTATAAATTTTGAAAAAAGTATGTGGAAAAAATACCTCATATATGAGGTTGTTCCGCTCATTGAACTTTTAAAAAATCCTTCGCGTTTTGAAAGCCTATGTGCAGTAAAACTAACCGTGACAGTTCCTTTTTGTGCTTGTGATTCAACATCATTTTGTACAACTTTTGTTGGTTTCATATTTGTAAACGAACAATTGACAACTAATGATGAACTGTCATATTCAGTGAGTGATTTTGTAAAGGTAAATGTTGAGGTATGATTTTTTGTTTGTTCTTGCACTGAAACATCGTGTGAGACATTTTCTAAATGATATCCTTGTTTTTGAACAGACTTTTGCATAAGCTCTTCAATAATTTTTGGTCTAAATAATCCCGTATGGCTAATTTGTATTCCTTGAGATAAGAGTTTTTTTTCAGTCATTCTACTTGAGTCTCCGAACTAAAAAACTGTTTTGCGTCATTATGTAAATTAATCAGTTCAACGCGAAAATGCTCAACATGATTTTTCGTTGTATCTTTTTTTAAGATTTGATTTAAAAGTATTCCTAGTTTTGTACTTAGAGGTGTTTTTCCGAATATATTCTGATAATCGCTTTCAATTTCGCCACTAAAGTCAATCCAAATCCGTCCATAGGATCGTTTTTGTTTTTGTCCATTTATTTCAACGTCAATATACCTCATATCTATTGCTTTATATTTAACTGTACAGGTAAATTTCTGGTATTCATCAAGTTTTACTTCTCCTTTTATCTTTGATTCAATTTCAATCATTCCAGGTCCAGATTCTTTATTTTTATATGGACTCTCAAAACATTTCATCTTTCGATCTGACATCCATTTTATGATAAATCGATAAAATCCTTCATAATCAAATGTTCCACTAAATCGTAATGGTAAATTAACAGGGATATTGGTTTTTGTACTCATAGAGTCTTTTTAAGACTATTCCTATTTAAATGTGTTTTTTTTATGGTGTTATGCTATTGGGTGGTATTTTATTACAAAACAATGATTTTGTATGAATTAAGAGATAAGATTATGTTTATACAAGTTGTTTATTGTCACATATTAAAAAAAGAAGAAAAAGAAATGGTTTGTACCATTTACTGTATACATTTTAACTTATTCAGCTTTTGCATCTTGGACATCAACTAATTTTAATTCAAAATTAAGTGATTTTCCTGCCAATGGGTGATTTAAATCAAGCGTAATTTCACTTTCACTCACATCTGATATTAAAGCTGGAAATTGTCGTCCATCGCCAAGTGTGATACCAATTTGCATACCTACTTCAGGCGTAATATCTCCTGGAACTTGATCTTTTGGAACTTTTTTACTTAATTCTTCTTTTCGTTCACCATATGCATCTGTTGCTTCAAGACGAATTTTTTTCTCTTCGCCAACTTTCATTTCAACAACAGCATTATCAAATCCTGCAACAACTTGGCCTTCTCCCGCAACAAATTCAAGCGGTTTACCGTGTTTTTTTGAGCTATCAAACTCAACGCCATCGTCAAATGTGCCCGTGTATTCTACAGATACTTTTTTTCCTTTATTTGTCATAATATCTCCTCTATATTTTTGTCTCAACTTATCTATTAAGAATGTTTCGGTTTTATGTATCAAATATAGATATTGTATATTTATATTATAATTCATATTATAATTTTGATATAAAATAAGAACCTTTTTAAGAAAAACAATATTTAGATATATTATGAGTTCGATATTTGATGATATGTTATCCGAAAATGAAAGTTTGTTTGTAAATGAGACCGCGCTTTCATACGAATATGTACCAAAACTCCTTCCCTATCGAGAAGTACAACAAAAGCGTATTGCAACATGTATTTCGCCATTATTTTCAGAACGAACGGGAAGAAACATTCTCGTATTTGGACCTCCAGGTGTTGGAAAAACGGTTGCAACAAAACATATTTTGCAAGAAATTGAAGAAAAAACTGATCAGATTATACCGCTTTATGTTAATTGTTGGAAAAAAAACACATCATATAAAGTTATATTAGAACTTTGTCATTTAATTGAATATAAATTCACACATAATAAAAAGGCAGATGAGTTATTTGAAATTGTCGCAAAACTCTTAAATAAATTTTCTGTTGTATTTGTGTTTGATGAAATAGATAAAACCGATGATTTAGACTTTTTATATCTCATACTTGAAAAGATTAAAAAGAAATCAATTATATTATTAACAAATTATAAAGATGCAATAATGGATATTGACACGAGAATTCGATCTCGATTAACACCTGAACTTCTTGAATTTAAACCGTATTCGTTAGAGGAAACAAAAGGAATTTTAAAACAGCGAGTAGAATTAGCATTTGTTCCAAAAGTTTGGCAGACTGAGGCTTTTGATTGTATCGCACAAAAAACATTTGATTTACAAGATATTCGTTCTGGTCTTTATTTACTCAAAGAAACAGGATTATTAACTGAAGAAAAATCGTTGCGTCAAATAACACTAACACAGGCAAAAGAAGCACTATCAAAACTTCATGATTTTAAAATTAAAAGTACGACTGATCTTGCAAAAGAAACTCAACAAATTTTAATTCTTATCAAACAAAATTCTCCTAGTAAAATTGGTGATTTATATAAATTATATGATAACCAATATCGTGGAGAAATGTCTTATAAAACATTTACTCGAAAAATTGCCAAATTACAAGAAGGTAAATTTATCACTTTGAATCGTTTAGAAGGTGGAATTAAGGGGAATACATCGATTATTTCATATAATACGCAAACAAAAACATTAGAAGAATTCTCATAAGACGCACTAGACAACTGTACACTAACGATATATAAACAAAGTCTGTTATCCTCTTGTATAGGTGATATAAATGCAAATGGATACACAGACAATCAGACAATTATTTTTTACGCAAATGACGAATTTTACTAAAAAGACATTACGGGAAAAATAACTGTTTTATACGTTTATTTTTAAATAATGTTGTGTAAAAATAACTACTTTTTTAAAGAGTCTTTTAATTCCAAATAGTATGAAAGTCGTAACTCGTCAAGAATTCATTGAGCACATGAATGGTTACATAAGTCAGGTCAAATCTGGTTCAGTGATTATTTATCCAACAGATACTATTTATGGTATGGGTTGTAATGCATTATTAAATAAAAGTGTGCAGAAAGTTCGTGAATTAAAAGATAATCCGCAAAATCCATTTTCGGTTATCGTTCCAAATAAAGAGTGGATTTATGATAACTGTATAGTTCCACCTGAAGCTGAAAGTTTTATTGAGCAATTACCTGGTCCGATTACGATTATTTTACCGTTAAAAAATGACACATTATTTTCAAAAGATGTTTCTCCAAATCTAGATACAATAGGGATCCGACTTCCTGATCATTACATTTCGACATTTGTGCAAAAACTGGGTTATCCTCTTATTACGACAAGTGTAAATAAAAAAGGGCGAAGATGGATGATTAGTTTAGAAAATTTAGATGAAGACATTCAAAAAGGAATTGATTTTATTGTGTATGATGGGGAGATTGAGGGGACGCCATCTAAAATAGTCCGATTTGACCAGGGTCAATCAGTTCAAATTTCCCGTGATACAAAATGAAATCAAGTATACAGATTATAATTGGTTTAAATGTTTTAATATATTTTTTACAATGGGTAATTCCGGGATTTACGCAAGCATTTATATTAATACCTGAATTTGCTTTTTCTGAGCCTTGGAGACTTGTGAGTTCAATGTTCTTACACAGTACTGAAACAATTTTTCATATTATATTAAATATGATGGTTTTATTTTTTTTTGGACCTTTATTAGAAAGAATGTTAGGTGTTAAAAAATTTATATTATTCTATTTAGTGGGTGGTATTTCAGGTTCAATTTTATATTCTCTTTTGAGTTCAGGTGCGTCACTAGGTGCTAGTGGAGCAATTATTGCAATATTAGGAGCACTTGTATTTACGTATCCGAGAATCGAAATATTATTATTCTTTTTTATACCTATGAAGTTGT
This sequence comes from uncultured Methanosarcinales archaeon, assembly GCA_964624275.1. GTDB lineage: Archaea > Nanobdellota > Nanobdellia > Woesearchaeales > DATGWN01 > CAZUXP01. The sequence goes on along the minus strand of CAZUXP010000003.1, from coordinate 28,468 downwards.
GGCAACTAGTAATATTTTTAGGTGTCTTTGATCTAATAGGTTTATTTAAACCCATGCTTAGTATCGGCCATGCGGCACATTTAGGGGGACTTGTTTTTGGTCTTGTTTACGGGTATTTTTTACGTCAAAAAAAAACAAAATTTCAACAGAAATTTCAAAAATCTTCAATGCTCTCGCAAAATGATCTAGATGAATATATGCGTAGTGGTAGAATATAACTATTGCATAATGTATTTTGAAGTGAATTAATACTTTTAAAGTATGTCAACTTCATTTATATTTTATGAAAAAAAACACAAAATACATTATTATTACAGGGGGAGTTCTCTCTGGTTTAGGTAAAGGAGTAACAAGTGCAAGTATTGGAAAACTTCTTTCAAACAGTTATAAAGTTGTTCCGATAAAATGCGATGGGTACTTAAATGTTGATCCTGGAACAATGAATCCAGTTGAACATGGTGAAGTGTTTGTGTTAGATGATGGCGGGGAAGTTGATTTAGATTTTGGTCATTATGAACGTTTTTTAGATGTTTCTTGTAAGATTGATTGGAATTTAACAAGTGGTAAAATATTTCAGTCACTTATGCAAAAAGAACGGCGTGGGGATTTTTTAGGAAAAACAGTACAAGTTATTCCTCACGTAACAGGAGAAATAAGAGAACGATTTGCACAAATTGCCCAAGATGAAGACGCTGATATTTTACTTATAGAAATAGGGGGAACAGTCGGTGATATTGAGAATTTATGGTTCTTAGAAGCAAGTCGTGAGCTTATTCAAAAAGTTGGTCGTGAAAACATTGTATTTATTCATGTAGGGCTTATTCCAGAACAAAATGGTGAACAAAAAACAAAACCGATTCAACAAAGCATCACATTACTTCGTCAGCATGGTATTTTTCCGAATATTGTTGTTGGAAGAAGTAGAACAACATTGACTGATCGTTCAAAAAACAAACTTCATTGGCTTGATAATATAGATAAAAATGCGATAATTAGTAATCCTGATTGTGACACAATATATGAATTACCAATTATTTTTCAAAAAGAGGGATTAGATATTCTTTTACCACAAATTTTAGGTCTCAAACCTTGTGAAAATTTAACAGAATTTAAACGTCTTGTTCAGGCACTATTAAATCCTCAACATACAGTAAAAATTGCAATTTGTGGTAAATATACTGAACTACAAGACTCATATATTAGTATTGTTGAATCATTAAAACACGCAGGTGCACACCTTAATACTTGTGTAGAAGTAGTTTGGGTTGAAACGACAGATTTTGAAAACGATATATCTCAGGTTTCAAAAATTTTTGCAGAAGTTCACGGTGTCATAATTCCAGGTGGTTTTGGAACGCGCGGAACGGAAGGAAAAATTCAAGCTATAAAATATGTACGTGAACATAATATTCCTTTTTTAGGAATTTGTTATGGACTACAGTTAGCTGTTATTGAGTTTGCACGATCAATATGTCAATTAGAAGGTGCAAATTCAGTAGAAATAAATCCAAAAACACCCTATCCCGTTGTCGATTTACTTCCAGAACAAAAAAAGGTTACACAAAAAGGTGCATCGATGCGGTTAGGATTATATGAGGCAGTTTTAAACCCAAATACGCAGATATCATCTTTGTATGCACAAATCACAAACCAAGGAGAAAAAGCATATGAGCGACATCGTCATCGATATGAAGTTAATCCAGATTTTCACGAAGTATTAACTCAAAACGGTATGATTTTTAGCGGTTTATCCCCTGATGAACGATTGGTTGAGTTTTGCGAGTTGGCGAATCACCCATATTTTGTTGCAACACAAGCTCACCCAGAACTTAAATCAAAATTAGAAAAACCTGCGCCTCTTTTTTATGGATTAGTACAAGCTGCTTTATATTATGCTAAAAAATAATTTTTAATCATGATAAGGTTTTATGATAGGCTCATCATCATCCAAATCATTATCCGTATCAAAATCAATATCTAATTCATTTGCGGGTTGTTGCATTTTGTTTTTTTCAGCAAGAATTTCAAATAATTCTGGTTGGATTCGTAAAATATCTTTAAGCGTTAAAAAACCAGCAAGTTTTTCTTCATGTAATACAGGAGCGTGTCGAATATCAAAATTATTCATAGTAAGCATTGCTTCGTGAATATCCATGTGTGGCGAGACACTTATAATGTCTTTTGACATAACATTATGTACTGGTGTCTGTAACGGATCGAGTCCTTTTGAGAGTACTTTTCGAATTAAATCTCCTTCGGTTACAATACCTGAAAGTTTATCGTCTTGTAAAATGAGTAAACTACCCAATCGGTGTTTTGCCATTATTTGTGCACATTTCGACACGGAATCTGTATGAAGAACCGTAATGGGCATGTGAGTCATTGCATCTAAAACTGTATATCCCGTTTCCATTATTTCACCTAATATATCCCCTTTCAAAAAATGGAAAGTAGAAATATTATATAAACTATTTGTTTTTTTAAGCTCTGTCTTAACAATTTAATTATAGTAGTATTTTACACTATAATAATTATGATGTGAAACAGACTCTGAGTTTAGAGCCAAAAGTGCAAAAATTCATGTAATTATAAATTAAGTAACACTTCAACATCTTTACCAAATATCTTTTTTAAATCCATGAATATTTGGTCTTTGATAAATGCGCGTTGAGGTATTTGAATTTTTACGAGATCCTTTTCAAGTTCTTCTATTGAACTTTCTTGTATTTGTGTTAGTCCACCTTTATCGGTTATTGTTGCTTTTGAATATTTGCGTTGAGGTGCATCTATATCATGTATAATATATGCAATTTTATCTAATAAAATTACTTCGCCAAAATTCTTACCTGATTTGATTCGAAGTTTCATTCGTTCAAGTTCAACACCACGTTTTTTTTGTATATATTCAACTAAAAGTCGAATGAGTTCTTGAGCCTGAATACTTATTTTTTCAATTTCGGATTTATGTAATGTTCCATTCGTATGTTCATTTTTTGCTTTAAGAAGTGATTCAAGCATTCGCATTGTTCGCATTGGAATTTCTCCAGAGTCAACAACGTGTTCTTTGAATGCAACAGGTATATCGTTTTCAGATATTTTTTTCTTTAATCCGATAAGTTTGAATATATCACGTATTATTGTTACAACATGGTCGTATGTATGAACGAGTGATTGTTTCATTTGTTTTTCTTGAATATCGTCAAATAGTTTTCGAATTCGTTTTAAGAAATCTTGCGCATCACTCATAAGTGTATCTATTTCTTTTCCAGTTGTTTTCTTCTTTGGTCCATGTTCAAGATCTTTTCGAACTTTAATATTGTGTTCTAATATTTTCACGTATTTATCTTCAAGTAGTTTTTCTTTTTTTACAAAAACTTTTCGAAGAAGCTCAGGAGTTTCTTTTGGTGTTGGTGGTGCAAGACCATATAACATAAGTGCTGCTTGTGATGGATACAGGATCGACCAAAAAGTATCTTCCATTCCAATTTCATTTAACTTAAGTTGTGTTCGTTCAAGCATTTGCTCTCCCGTATTCATGTACATATCAATTGCTTCCATGCTTGGTTTAACTTTACCCATTTGTAAGAGTTGTTTCCAAGGCATGAAAATTCCCCGATCAAAAAATGGAACTCCGTCTCGTAAAAATGTAAAGATTACTGGATTTGCTTCTTTAATTGAATCCCAAAAATCAGTTAAAATATATGTTTGAATGTTAAACGCTTTTTTAATACCAGTCATTTCACTTGCTTGTGCACTCATACCAATTATAATTGAACGAAGTTTATCTTTTAATTCAACACGAGTCATTTTTTTGACATCAGTATCGTCAATGACAATAAAAACATCAACATCACTTTGAGGTGTTGCTTTTCCTTGCACTAAACTTCCTGCTAAAACGTAACTCACAATATATTTTTCAAACTTTTTTAAAACCATTTGTTTATGAACTTCTGCAATTTTAATCGCACCAAGCATACCTGCATCATAAATAATTGCAGTTGTTGCCAGAAGTCCAAGTATTTCGGTTTTTGAATCAAAACAGTACTGCCAGAGTTCAGTATGAATAAGTGTTTGAGCGTGAATATTTGGATCAACGGATTTTGCAATTTCTTGTATTTTTTCATCAAGTTTTGCTTTTAATTCAAGTTTATCTATCTTTGTTGATTCGGTATCATCAACAAGAACTAAAACACTCATTTTTTCCTTAGGTAATTCTTTTTCTTCTTCATCAATACTATTAAAAATGGTTTTACCTGGAGGAAGGAGTGAAATTCCTGTAATGTACCCTTCAAATTTTGCAAGTACTTTATCTTTAAATTCGGTCAGTGTCGTTTGCATTTTCTGCATTTTCTTTTCGGTCTCAGGATTCGAAGATTGGTTCATTTAGTTTCCCTCATTTTGTATATTATGTATATCTTTTAAATGGAACAAGTGATTTATTTTTTTGGAGTTTTATAAAGTTAGCGATTCAAAACGCTTTTTCTCCCGATTTATATATTTGAAAAAATGCTGTGTCGAATAATTAATCATTTGTTAAGTTACATTACGGTGATTTTAAAACAGTTGTTCACTTCACGACGAGAGCCCTGTATACAAAGAAAAATATGTCATTTTTCATGCACAGAAAATCCTTGATTTTCTCGTGAATCAGACTCTCATCTTATAAAACGCCAAGATAATGCAACTTATTTTATATTTATTGGACACAGCATGAAAAAACGAAATCATTTAAATACGAAACAATCATCACTCTACGTTATGATTGAAAAAAAATATGTGTATCCGTTGGATTTTGTTGTAACACAAACTGACACGAACTTACACGTAAAAATGTTTGGACTTGATGATGCGTATAATCGTGTTGAATATGTGGATGAAAGTTTTTATAATTATGCGTATGTGCTTTTGCATCAAAATACTTCTCAACAAAAAATCCAAGAGACTGTTGAAAAAATTCAATCCAAAAAAGGTGATTTTAAACTCCAATCCGTTCACATAAAAAGAAAAAAATATTTTGGTGATGAATACGATGGTATATTCGTGCAATTATCAACACTCTATGTTTCAAATGAGTGCATTTCATATTTTGAATCACTTGATACTGTAAAGGCAGTTTTAGAAGCAGATTTACCCATCATTCGAAAATATATTTTACAAAGAAAAATTGTTCCACTTTCAAAACATTTGGTCGAATCAACAAATCCGTTAAAATTATGTTGCCAATATAAAAATGTTGAGTATAAAAAACTTAAAGTCTTAGCATTTGATATTGAAACGTATGCGGAATCAAATCGGATTGACACACACAAAAATCCGATTCTTTCAATTGCAATTTATACAAAAGATGAACAAAAAGTATTTACGTGGAGTTCACATAAATCATCCTTATCTCAGATTGTGCATTGTAAAACTGAACAAGAAATGATTGAATCTTTTTTTTCGTATTTACAAAAAAACCAGCCTCATTTTGTTTGTGGATATAATTCAGATTCATTTGATTGGTCATATATTCAAGATAGGTGTGATCAGTTCAATATTACGCCATCATTTAGTCCAATTCAAACGGGTTTGCAATTCAGCGGTGGATCTCAAAGATATGTTCATATAAAAGGGATGCCTCATATTGATTTATTTCAATTTATTCGAATCAATTTTAAAAATCAATTACAAACGACAAGTTATTCATTAGATGCGGTTTCAAAAGAACTATTAGATAACACAAAAGATTCGGTTGATATTACAAAATTATATGATGCATGGAATACAAAAGATTCCAAAAAATTAGATGAATATTTGCTCTATAATATTCAAGATTGTAAACTATGTTATGATTTATTTGAAAAATTATTTGTAAATATGTTTGAATTTATTGCTCTAATTCCTCTTCCATTACAAGATTTGGTAAGAATGTCGTATTCGCAATTAGTAGAATGGTATTTGATATTTCGCTCATTGGATTTTGATATTGTTGTTCCAAATAGACCTTCGGGAAATGAACTTGAGCATCGTTTATCTGAACCTAAAAACGAAGGTGCATTTGTGTATAAACCGAATCCAGGATTATATTCAAATATTGTAGTGTTTGATTTTCAATCACTGTATCCGTCAATAATTTCATCACTTCATTTAGAAAAAGATACTTTTAATCGAGATACAAAATCAGAAAATGCTGTTCCTGAAATGAATCAACAATTATATTTCTCAAAAACTCATCCGACATTTATTGCAGAAGTAATAACTGATATTATTACGCGCCGTATTCAAATCAAAAAAGAGTTACAAAAAACAACCGATGAATCAAAAAAACAATTCTTAAAAGCCCGAATATATAATTTGAAAATTTTGGCGAATTCAATGTATGGGTATTTAGCATTTGCACATGCACGTTGGCATTGTAACGAAGCTGCAGCTGCAACAACTGCATATGCACGTCATTATATTAAATATACAATTAACGAGGCGAAAAAACAAGGTTTTTCAGTTATTTATGGTGATACGGATTCAATATTTTTAGAATTAAAAGATAAAACAAAAGATGATGCGGTTTTATTTGTTTCACAATTAAACAGGACATTACCTGGAATTATGGAGTTGCAATTTGAAAATTTCTTTGAATCAGGTATTTTTGTTCAGGCTAAAAGTGGTGGTGGTGGCGCAAAAAAACGGTATGCATTATATGCTGGAAATGATACGTTTAAAATAACTGGTTTAGAGTATGTTCGAACTGATTGGTGTGATTATGCGCGTCAAACCCAATTTGAACTTATAAAAATCTTACTTGCGCAAAAAGATGTGAAAAAAGCGGTATTATTTGTAAAACGTCAAATGAAACGATTAGAAAATCGCGACGTATCTATTTCTGAATTAATTTTAAGTGCAAAATTATCAAGGGATGTCTCAGAATATACGACGAATTTACCTCACGTAATTTTAGCAAAAAAATTATTACAACGCGGTGAACAAGTAAAAAAAGGTTCAAGAATTTCATATGTTGTGCAAAATGGTTCGGGTGCAGTTTATGAACGAGTTGGGATTCCTGATGAAGTGTCAATAAATGATATTGATTCCCACTATTATATTCATAATCAATTACTTCCAGTAGTATTAAGTATTTTAGAGGTTTTTGCAATAACAAAAGATGAATTACTTGCAAATGATATTCAAAACGATTTAACGTCATTTTTTGGATAAAACGTGTTTTTTTGTATGAAAACCTGATATTTAATCAAAATATTTAAAAAGGCAAGAGTCTAAAGTATGGTATTATTATAAAAAAGGTGATGTAAAATTTTAGTTAAAACGCGCGTAAGTGCACATGTAGTTGAAGTCGTAATATCAATTCTGATGGCTTTGTTTGGTGTTTGTGCAGGATATATTTTTTATTCAGCAGTCCAAACTCACATTGCAACAGGAATAGTTGATGTATTTGTTATTGTATTATTATTACTTATATTGGTGCTTATTGCATTATTAGGAGTAATTTTAGTACTTGTACGAATATGGGAACGACTTGCACTTCATAAATAAATAGAGGAATCGCACATAATGCAAAGATTATTACTGGGAAGTTCAAAAAAAGCTGTTGTAGGAGTTGGTATGCTGCTGATTTTCGTCGCAACTATACTTGTATCTGCAATTGCTGCAGGTGTTTTAATTCAAACAACTGGTGTTTTACAAGAAAGTGCAATAGCGGTAAGTCAAGCTGCACAAGATAGGTTGATATCGGGTGTAGAAGTATTTAGTGTTGTAGGTCTTGCAAATGTTTCAAGTGAAACAGTTTATGGTGTTGAGTTACAAACGCGAGTTCGAGCAGGATCCCCACCACTTCAATTACGAAACTTAGGAATTTCGTTTGTATCTCGTGAGTCGATTTTTTCTGTAGATTTAAATGAATCATTAACGGGCAGAAGTAGTTGTACGGTTGATAATTTAACTCCTGGTGTTGATTTTTGTATTGATAATTTGATTGGAAATGAAGATACAATTATCGAAGAAGGTGAGATTTTAGTATTTCGGTTTTTATTACCTGATGCAAACATCTTAGGTGTTGAAACTGATTTTGAAGTGACTGTTCAGCCAAGAACAGGTTCATTAACAATTTTGCAAATGCGAACACCTGAATTAGTTTTAACAGAACGTATAAGACTTCGTTAAAAATACAATATTTTTTAGAGTTAGTATGAGTATGAAATCAATATTGGAGCGGGCAAAGGGGTTGCTTCATAAAAAAGGGGAAGAGAAAAAAGAGGATACGACAAATAGTGAGTCTTCTGCTGAAAACATGAAAAAGATGGCAGAAGATAAAGAACTCTTAACTAAAATTCTTGAGAGTATTTCTTCTATTAATAAAGATGTTTCAGAACATTTTGTGCAAGTTGAAAATCGTATCACAGCTATTGAAACAAAAACTGATGATGATACAAAGTATAAAGAAGTAACTGAACGTTTGCAAAAAGTCGAGAGTACTTTGGGTGAATTTTCAAAGATATATGAGATGGTTACTGCACAGTATAGTCCGTTTTTAAGCGAGGAAGAATCACAAAAATCACATTTCGCACAATCAAATTCGCCTCAACAATCATCTGAAAATGAATCTATTCAAAAAAAAGAATTACCTGAGTCTGAATCAAAAGATAAATCAATAAATGATTCTTCTCAAGAAGTGAAAAAACCAGTTGAAGAGCCACAAAAGTCAAAAGATGCTCATATTATTGGAAATAATTCAGTTTCAAAAAAACAACAAAATCCAACTGTTGAATCCGCATTACATGATTTGGACGAATCAATCCAAACGCCAAAACTGAATTATAGTTCGTATTTGAAATATATGCAAATTCAAACATCCAAAGATACTGCATTTACATTACAATCACAAACAAAAGTATATTCTTTAACTGAATTATTTTTAGAATTATATCATATGAGTGACGAGGAATTTTCTCATTATGTTACAGAAAATAAACATGATTTTGCGGCCTGGGTTAAGGGTTCACTTCATGCAGATGATTTGGCAAAAGAATTATATGAATGTTCTTCTCGAGAAGAATGTGTGAAACTTCTTGGTAACATCTTAGAGAGCGAATAGATTAAGAGTGATTTTGCACAAAGTCATTTTAGTTTGCGACAAAAGTTTGTGATAATACTGATAATTCACAGCAGTTGCTTTATCTATGAAAAATATGTTACATATAAAGAAAAACAATGTTTTTCGTGCACAGAAAATCTTTGATTTTCTTGTGAATCATCTATTTTTCTTAATTTATTCCAAGGTATTATCACTTATTGCTGTTGCCAACGATTTTGCCAAAACATTTATAAGCGTCTCGTCATAATAATACGTAGAGGTGGATTATGGGTTTTGGAACAGTTGCTGCACAAATCATATTTTTTATTGCAGTTATTATGATTGCGAGTGCATTTATAATTGGAATGAATGATCAAATGCAACAAAATTCTCAATCATTGCGAACGCAAAATGAACGATTATCCGAACAATTACTTAGTGATATTTCCATAATGAGTTTAACATATAATTCTTCAAACGATGAGTTGCGTGTATATGTTCGAAATTCAGGAAAAACGCGTTTAGAATTAAACGCAACTGACATTTTTGTAAATGGTATTCGAATTGCTCGTGCACAGCGAACTATTGAAGTTGAATCAGACACAAGTGTAGGTAATGAGTTTATATGGGATCCATCTGAAATTGTTTTGATTCAAACAACACAAGCATTAAGTAGTAGTATTCATACTATTCGAATTGTTGCCGATAATGAGGCAAGTGATCAAGATATAATATCACCATGATTTCACCATAATATTTGTTAAAAGTATGATTGTTAGTATATGTTAAAAAAGGGGTTTTAAATGAGTGGAGGATTAAATATAACGATAGAGGGAGATGAGCTTGCTCGAAAAATAGGCGGTTATCTTCCATTACAAAGTTTTGTCTTAGTTGAAGGTGCTGCAGGTCTTGGTAAATCTGTTGTTGCACAACGTTTTGCATATAGTGCGGTGATAAATGAACAAACAGTTACATATATTAATACGGAAATGACGGTTTCAAGCTTTATTCCGCAAATGGCATCTTTAGGTTTTGATGTAAGTCAATACATTTTAAATAAAAAATTCAAATATGTTTCGTTATTTTCTTCAATGTATGATATAACATTTGGAGAAGATGTGTTAGAAAAAATTATGCATAAAAAAGAGTTATTCAAATCCGATTTAATCGTGTTTGACTCTTTTAATGATTTATTGCTTCGTGTTGATGAAGATTCAACAAAAGTTTTTGCGTTATTAACATTTTTACGAAAAGTCTCGACTTTAGGAAAAACAATTTTATTCTGTGTTGATAGTGATAATATTAACACTGAATTTTTTCAACGATTACAACGTATGTCTGAAGTATATTTTCGATTATATGAAAAAGAAGTATATGATAATGTTGTAAAAATATTGAAAATACAACGATTTCAAAGTGCAACAAATGATTACCCTGAAGAATTACCATTTAAAGTTCGAGCTGGAATGGGTATTATTATTGATATAAGTAATTAGCTGGAATGAAAATACACAATGCCTAAAACAGAAAAACCTAGAACGGAAGATAGATCGGGAATCACGACTGATTTTGAAGAAGCAAAAAAAAAATTTCCACATTTACGTACATATCTTTCTAATTTGAAAATGCCTCAACCAGAATTTTTTGAAAAACTTGGTCGTGATATGGGGCAATCAAAAGATAAGAATTTAATTTATCCGATTAAAGATCCTATTTTAATTCACATTGTTCAAATAGATGGTGGTAGAATTGAATATAATGTTATTGAACCGATAATGACAAGTGAAGTTCGAATTTTGTATAATAAGATTGTGCAAAGAATAACCGATATTGCGTATCGAGAAAAAGTTCCAGCAGATATTCAAAATGTGAATCCGATTTTATTAAAGCTCTTAGATTCGGTTATTCAAATAGGTCAACCAAAAAATGTTTTTTCAAGTTATTTTGAAAATAAAATAACGATAACAAAAGTGCAGTATGAAATCATAAAATATTATTTAATTCGTGAAAGAACAGGATACGGAAAACTGGAAGCACTATTAAATGATCCTAATTTAGAAGATATTCATTGTACGGGTGTAGGTAATTTAACAACGATTCATAAAGTATTTGGGATGGTTCATACAAATTTAATTTTTGATGATGACAATGATGTTGATAAATATGTTGCTGAGTTGACTGAGCGAGTTGAACGACCAGCAAGTGATGCAAATGCGGTAGTTGATGCAATTATGCCTGATGGTTCACGAAGTAACTTTATTTATGGTAAAGATATTAGTCAAGAAGGAACAAGTTTTACAATTCGAAAATTCTCATCAGTTCCAGTTTCTGTTACACAGATTTTAAATTGGGGAACAATGAGTTATGATTTAGCTGCATATATATGGTTAGCATTAGAAAATGGTATGAATATGTTTGTTTGTGGAGAAACAGCTTCGGGAAAAACAACAACATTAAATGCGTGTTGTGCATTTATTAAACCTGATGCAAAAATTTACACTGTAGAAAATACACCGGAAGTAACGATGCCTCACGATGTATGGCAACATTTAGTGACGCGTGAGTCTGGTAAGGATAGTGATGTTGGATATCAAGATCTCTTAATTGCTGCACTTCGAAGTCGTCCAAATTATATTATCGTTGGTGAGATTCGTGGAGTTGAAGGAGGTATCGCCTTTCAAGCAATGCAGACTGGTCACCCTGTACTTTCAACATTTCACGCTGGAAATGTAAAAACGATGATTCAGCGACTCAATGGTGATCCTATTAATGTTCCATTATCGTTTATGAATAATTTAAATATTTGTTTAATTCAACAAGCAGTTTCACAAAATGGGAAACATTTGCGTCGAGTTATGTCTATTTCTGAATTAGAGAGATTTTATGAACCGATGAATAAAGTTATTACAAGAGAAGTTTTTACATGGGATCCAGTAACAGATACGCATTTATTTCGAGGTAATTTTAATAGTTACATACTTGAACAAAAAATTGCGAAAATGAAAGGATATGCTGATCCACGAAAAATTTATGCTGATCTTCAACTTCGAAAAAGAATATTAGTAAGGATGGTTGAAGAAAAAATATTTAATTATTTTGATGTATGGGATGTTTTAGTGAACTATTTTTATGGTGGGGAAAAAACATTACCGTTTAAATTATAGGATATACGATGAGTTTTGTAAAAGAATTAGATAAATTAAGCACTATTTCTGGTTTTAAGAGTTATAAACATTTTTTATATATGTTTTTTCTTCCATCAATTGTTGGAATTTTAATTTTAGCAATTGTCCTTTCACAAATACCGTATGTTCCAATGTTAGTTTTATTACCAACCGTATTAAGTCTTCTTGCAATTATTGTGGTATATCCCTTTATAGAATATAATAAACAAAAAAAAAGTATTCATGATAATTTACATTATTTTATTACATATGCTGGTACAATTTCAACAATGGATGTAACACGTAATGTGTTGTTCAAACGAATTTCTGAAAAGGCAGTTTTTGGTGAAATCAGTATTATATTCGGAAAGATTTATTATTTGGCAAAAAAATGGAATTTAGGATATGCAAGTGCTTGTCGAAAAGTAGCATATCAAGTACCATCGCCAATTTTTGCTGATTTTTTAGATCGTCTTGCAGTTGTAATGGATTTTGGTCAGGATTTAAGTTCGTTTTTAGTTCAAGAACAATCTGAAATTCTAAATGATTATGCAATTGAATATAAAAAATCAATTAATTCAATAGATTTATTTAAAGAAATTTTCGTAGCAGTTACAGTTTCAACCGCCTTTTTAGTTGGTCTAGGATTACTAGCGCCATTATTATTAGATATTGCAGTTGAAAATATTGTTTTATTTGCTGTTCTAGGTGTTTTATTTGTCGATGTAATTATGATTGTGATTACCTTTTCAGTTATCCCAAAAGATAAACTTATCATTCGGGGAAAACATCAAAATAAGGAATTAAAAAAATTACAAAAAACATTTTTAATTTCTATAATTATCACGGGATTATTTTTTTTATTGTTACTAGGAAGACTTGAGTTAATGTTAGTTTTGGCGCTTGCTTCTTTTCCTCTTATTATTCCAGGTTTAATGGCGAGTGGTATTGAAAAAAAAATTATTAAAAAAGATTCACAGTTTCCAGTATTTACTCGAATCGTTGGGGCGAGTATTGATGTTGGAAATCGTGGTGTCATATCCGCACTTCGTTCCACCCAAGTTCATGATTTTGATGCATTAAATGATATGGCTCATCATTTGTATCGTCGATTAAGAGTCGGTGCGGAAAAATTTGAATCGTGGAATTATTTTGCAGAAGAATCGGGAAGTGATTTAATTAACAATTTTACGAGAATTTACATTGAATCGATATATTTGGGAGGTAATGCGCAAAAAATTGGGGAAATTGTGAGTAATAATACAAGTAGATTAAACTCTTTGCGAAAACTTCGTGTACAGGCTTCAAAATCACTTCGAGGGACACTTTATGGAGCTCTTATTGGTATTGTCGGCACAATTTATATTTCAGCACAAATTTCCGAGACACTTGTTGAAGTTTTTTCATCTGTTCCTGAAATAGAAGGTTCGGTTGTAAATGTGGCAGGTTCTATTTTGCCAACAATTTCAACAATTGATTTTAGTGTTGTATATATGTATATTGCATTACTTGTATTAATTCACTCAGTATCATCGGCCGTTATTATGAAATTAATCGATGGTGGTTCAATTTATGGTTGTTTAATTGATATTGTTAATATGTTGGTAATTGGTTCACTTCTTGCATTATTACTTCCTCCACTTGCTGATATGATGCTTCCTGAAATTCAACCGATAGGATAAAACACCAACATGAGAGACGCAATACTTAAAAAGAGAAAATTCAAATGAAGTATATGATGAATTGGAATATTTTGAAATATTTTTGTATTATGGGTTTGATTCTATTAGGTTTATCATTTGCGTATGCGCAAACAGTTGAGTTTTCTTCTGATTCATATATTATTGGTGATATTGTGCATGCGAAAGTTTGTTCATCTCAACCAGATATTAATGTGAGTTGTCTTTCAAGTTCAGTTTTGAACATATCATATAATGAGAGTTGTTCATTAATTGCATTTGATTCAAATAATGTGACTTGTGCTGATCCTTTTTTACAAATTGGTTCAAATAAAATTCCAATTCCATTTAATTCATATGTTTTACCATTATATCGTTATACACAATATAATAAGACGTATGCAACTGATATTGCAACACAAGTGCTTGTTGCACATACGTTACAAGATTCAAATCGTCGCGATAGTGCGATTGAAGAATTACGTAATTTACGAAATGATCAATTCAAATGTTGGCCGAAAAGTGGTTGTTCAATATCACAAACAACTGACGTTTTATTTACTCTTCATCGTGCTGGTTCAGGGCCTGAAGATAGAATTTACCAAGATGCATTATTGTGGTTACAATCAATTCAAAATAAAGTTGAATATCAAGATTGGTTTATGACATTACGTTCGAGTTCTTCAACAACGTGCCAATTAAAATACGGAAATAATCAATTTCAAACAGTGTTATTTGGTGATGATAATATCCGTTCATTTAATTTTGTAATGAGAACTGAGTCGCCTCTAAATATAACTTGCTCAAGTGCGTTTGAAATTTCAATTCAAGATGAATTCAATGTAGATGTAATATCGGGTGATTCAAAATTTGATTCAGAAAATGAAGATGAAGATGTGCATTATTTTATATTTGACATGAAGCCTGGCTGTTTACCTTACACTTTAGATACGCGCCATATGTGTGATACATTTTCAACATCAAAATTCTTACAACTAAATGGAATAACAAATCAAGCATTTGATGCTGGTTTTTCATATTTTGAAGATTATGTTTTTACGCAACAACAAGTTGGTATAACTGCTGATAGAACAAATATGCTTTTGAATATTTACGCGTATAATATCACAAAAAATGAAGACTTATATACGGGCATTTTGTATAATCAAGACAATATAGGTAGTTTCAAAAACAGTTTAACTACACTAGAAGCTTTGCGTATACTTGATTATGATAATGATTGGATTATTGATGCAACAAATTGGTTAGAGAGTGAATATCAATATGGTGGTTGGAAAGATTCGTATTCTGATATAATTATGTTCGAGTTGTTTCATAAAAATACGACGCCTGTTCGATTTGAACCATTACTGTTTTATACGCAAGACTCTCGTATTCAAATACGATTTGATAATCTGACTTTTCATAATTATAATTTATCGCTTCAAGATAAAAATGGTATTTCGTTTACTGAATCAGACGAAGAACCAATTGGTGTCTTCTTATTAGAACAAGATTCGGATGGGTTATACGAAGATACGTTTTTGGTTGGCTCACGAATGAAGATTCCAGTCTTATTTTCAAAAATACCTCAAATTTCATTTGAAATTCCTCAACAATACTATTTGATTCAAGAACGCGAGTCAGTCCGAATGCCATTTAACGCAAGTGATTCTCTCACGCAATGTTCAATTACGTTTTCGCAAATTTTTTCAAATACGACCTTTTCAACACAGAATAATTCGCTATTTGTAGATTATACTATTTTACAAAATGGTGAATATATTGTTGATGTTTTTTACATGTGTAATGGAACATATATTCCTATTGAAGATTCGTTTTCTATTTCTGTTACAAAAGAATCAAAACCTCCTTTTACAATATCACTTACTGGTCATGGAACTGAACGTCGCCCGTATGTTGTGACGATTCAAAATCAATTATCTTCAGATTTACCCATTTCAGTTTTTTGGGAAGATTCTCTTCCTGCTTATTCCTTGCCAGATGATTTTACATTATCGCCTCAAACAACTGCATCAATAAAAATTATACAAACTGATGATTCGCTTATTTCTCAAAATTTGACTTCATCATTTATAGCAGAGTCATTAGGATATAAAGCGATTATTGACATTGATTTAGAAGTAGTTGAATTTGTGAATCGGGATGAAGATATTGAACAACTTGTAATTACGGAACCAACGTGGATTACAACTGCAATTTGGGTATCAGTTGGTTTACTTGCACTTGCAATTATAAGCATACTTGTAAAATATATTGTTGATCAAAAGCGCCGACCAAAAGAGATGGAGGCTGAAGACGTTGTTATTCCAAAGACTGCAAGTGAGGCAGTTGAACAAAGTCATGTCAAACATGCTGGTCGTGCAGTCGAAGTATTTATTGAACTTCAACGTTCACTAGGTCGAGATGATAAGCGTATCATGACCGAATTGTTAGAAGCAGGATATGAAGATGAAGAAGTACTCAGAGTTTTTGATGATTTAAATATTTTAGAAGATGAATTACGAAAACATCTTCAAGACGAATCAAAACGATTAGAAAATAAAAAAAACGATGAGAAAAAAGATGATTAACTCATGAGTTGTGCAACATCTGTTTCGAATTCATTCACAAGTTCTTGTGTTTGGTTGAGTTTTTTGATGAAATCTTTTTGAGAATGTCTTTGAACATCTTGTTGACATTCTGTTAGTCGTCCACCATCTAAGACGCATTCTAAATCATTATTCATACTAGATGCAAATGAGAGTGTCATTTGTGATGTTTCGTTTGCAATATCTGTAAGTTGAATAGCAAAATTTAGGATGATTCCAACAAAGAGTATTGATACAATCGCATAATTCATTTTATTACTGTAAAGTTACACTATAATTTAAATGTTTCGATTTATACTATTGTTGAGTAGTGAGTCATATTTAAATAAACAAAGGTATAGGTTTTATATCTATTAGTGTGCGATTTTGTATATTAGTAGACCTGCCGAGGTGTTAAAGTAAGTGTTTAGAAGAAAATCTGCCGAAATGGGAATGGGTACTCTTATTATTTTTATTGCGATGATTTTAGTTGCTGCAACAGCTGCAACAGTGCTAATTAACACAACTGGAGCTTTGCAAAATAAAGCTCTTGATGTTGGAAAAATGACGCAAGATGAAATTAGTACAGGCTTAACTGTAGTGCACATTAATGCAAAAAACGGTTCAGCTGGAGGATTAGATGATTTTTCTATTACAACAAGACTTTCAGCAGGTTCAAGTACAATTCGATTTGATGATGTTTTGGCAGTGCTTACATTAGACGATAACTCGGCAGATTATTCATATAATGCATCAATAGACTGCCAGAACTCATCACAATTATCACAAACACAATTCGGTGTTATGTATTCACTTGAATCTCAAACTCAGCGTGATGGGTATATTCAATCTGGTGATATAGTTGAGCTCTGTTTACAAAGTCCACGTCTTATAACTGAATCTGAACGTTTTCGATTGAGTTTAGTTCCGCGTGTTGGGATTCCAAGTCGACTTACGCTTATTGCACCGCGATATTTTAGTTCGGTACAAGAGAATTTATATCCGTAAAATTTTCTCACTATTTCTTTTGAAACTATAGTAGTATACACAAAAGTAGTGTTTTGAAAAATCGTTTTTTAGAATTATTCATTTTTTTGCTGAATATATGCGTAACAAGAGAGGTTTCTATTTAAAAGTAGTTATAAAGATTTAAATAAGATTGAATGTAAAACTACTACAAATAGACAATTTATGTCTAAAATAAGGAGATTACAACAATGAGACGAATAAAAAAAGCTGAAACGGGTATGAGCACGTTAATTATATTTATCGCTATGATACTCGTTGCTGCAGTGGCTGCGGCAGTATTAATTACAACGACTGGGGCTTTGCAAAATAAGGCTTTAGACACAGGAAGACAGACAACGCAAGAAGTTGGAACAAGTCTACAAATAATTGAAATATTTGCAGAAAATGGGGATAATTCATTACTTGATAACTTTACTACAACGTTAAAATTAAGTTCTGGTTCAGATTCAATGCGTTTTGATGACTTATTATTTACATTAGGTCTTTCAAATATGACGCAGGATTATGAATACGAATCAACTGCTGATTGTACAAATATAACTTCGACTCAGTATGCAATTGAGTATGCAATTGAAGGTCCGGAAAACCGTGCAGGATATTTGACGCGAGGAGATGTTGCTCGAGTATGTTTTAACGCACCGCGAAGTGTTGGTGAGTCAGAAAACCTTCGATTAAATTTAATCCCGCGAGTTGGAACTCCAGTATTGGTTGCAACGACAACACCGGATTTAATTTTACGAACACGAGAAATATTATATCCATAATTTCAAAGCAATTGCTTTGATTTTTTTCTTTTTTTAATTTTTAAGTAAAACTTTATAAATACCATTATCTATAATTTTACTATTAGCACAGTTTTCACGCCAGGGAAAACAAAAATGAAACGAATAAAAAAAGCTGAAACGGGTATGAGTACTCTGATTATCTTCATTGCAATGATTTTAGTTGCAGCGGTAGCAGCAGCAGTACTTATAACCACAACTGGAGCTTTACAAAATAAAGCTTTAGACACAGGAAGACAGACAACGCAAGAAGTTGGAACAAGTCTACAAATAATTGAAATATTTGCAGAAAATGGGGATAATTCATTACTTGATAACTTTACTACAACGTTAAAATTAAGTTCTGGTTCAGATTCAATGCGTTTTGATGACTTATTATTTACATTAGGTCTTTCAAATATGACGCAGGATTATGAATATGACGCTGCAATTAATTGTTCGAATACTTCAACATTAACTTCTGATGGGTACGGAATTGATTATGCAATTGTTGGTCCAGAAAATTTGGAAGGTTATTTAACACGGGGAGATGTTGCTCGAGTATGTTTTAGTGCACCGCGAAGTGTTGGTGAGTCAGAAAACCTTCGATTAAATTTAATCCCACGAGTTGGAACTCCAGTATTGGTTGCAACGACAACACCGGATTTAATTTTACGAACACGAGAAATATTATATCCATAATTTCAAAGCAATTGCTTTGATTTTTTTTATTTTATATTATATTCAAAACAGTAAATATAGTATTAACCATTATGGGCTCTGTCCTAAGAGTCTGTTTTGGAATGAAAAGCTCCTTGGTTTCAAAGATATTCTTTGAAAACTTGTAAAACTCTGTTTTATTTTGGCGTGAGATACCAATATGACGCGATTAATGCAGCGTCTGGATGGTAATTGCGCAAGTGAGCTCAGCCGTGCTTTTCATTTAGCATTGAGACTTGGGACAGAGCGACCATTATGCAAACATTTATATATGAGTATACGAATTAGTATACTAATTTCGTTTGGAGGTACATATGTATAAGAATAAACATGCAGAAACGGGTATGAGTACCCTTATAATATTCATCGCAATGATTTTAGTTGCTGCTGTTGCAGCATCAGTGTTGATTACTACGGCTGGAGCTTTACAGAACAAAGCGCTTGATACTGGTCGACAAACAACACAAGAAGTTGGAACAAGCATTCAAGTAGTTGAAATTTTTGGTGAAGATGGAACTACGAATAGTTCGCTTGATTACTTTACGCCAACAGTTCGACTAACAGCAGGATCAAATCCAATGCGATTTGAAGATTTACTTTTATATGCTTCGTTGCAAAATGAAACAGTTGATTATGAGTACAATGAAAATTTGAATTGTTCAAATACAACATCATATAATAGTACGAGTGGATTTGGAGTAACGTATCCTATTCAAGGGACACAACATCGTGAAGGTTTTTTAGTCAGTGGTGATGTTGCGCGTATTTGTTTACAAACACCGTTTGGTGTGTCAGAAGGAAAACCACTTCGGTTTAGTTTTATCCCAAGATTTGGAAGTCCACTTCAAGTTGAAACAACGGTTCCAGATTTGTTGTTGCGAACACGTGAAAAAATATATCCATAGATTCTATGGATTTTTTATCTTTTTATGTTTGTATCTTTTGTAGTTTGAGATGTTTTTTTCGTTTATGTAAAACGAGATATTTGAGAATAAAAAAACTAGTAGTTGCAAGTGTGAGCGAAACAAAAATGTTTCCAATAATAAATCGTCTACTAAATGCAAGAAAAAATGTTGCAACTTCTATATTTACTGGTGATATTGGTTTGGTTGCAAAAAGAAGATCACCTATTTGATAGCTTAAGACGTAAAGTGGAGCAATAATTAATGGATTCCAAACAATAAATGCAAGCGCAAGTGATAATGTGTGAATTTTTTTGAAGATAAATGAAAAAAATAAACCAAATAGCATGCTTAAACCCGGGGTTGGGAGAATAGCTAAAGCGGTTCCGAGTGCAAAACTCCCTGCAATTTGATTAGAGGTTGCAGTAGTAAGAAGAGTTTGATGTGTTTTTTCTTGAATTTTTTTGAAAAAAGCTCTCATAAATTAATTTATTGAAGTGTTTCTTTTTAAAGCTGTTGATAAGAGATGGTATAAAACTTAATCATGAATTACGATAGTAATAATGCATAAATCAGCGTATTCTGAGATTTTACGCCAAAAAGTTATGTTTTTTTGACATATACAATTTTTGAGTGATTTTTGCATCACAAGGTCAAAACTCATCTAATAATTTTGAGTGCGTTAGTGGGGATTATCCCTCGCTGGGCAGTAGCACTTATAAGAACCATACAAAGTTTTGAAGATGTTTAAAATCACTCACTTTTATGTATGTGCCTTTTTTTGTCGTAAACTATTATAAGAAAAGATTTATTTTAGCATAATGTATACAAGTGTAGCTAAGTATGCAAAAACAAGTCCGAAAATAATCAAAATAATGTCGTGTGCAAACCATCGACCAAGTAATAATATACTACCAGTTACCAAACAAATTATTGCAAAAAGAACAAGTATTCCTTGTGTTATTTGAAGTTTGATTTGGCGCAATATTTTCTGTGTGTGTATTCTTGCATGAGTGAGGACACGATTAGTTGTGTCTTGAATTGTTTGCTCTAGTTGTGATTGTTTAAATAGTAAAACTCCAAGATCTGCAATTTGAGTAAGTAGTTTTTCAAAAAATTTCATTTTTTTCTTTTTAACCCCAGTTTAGCGAGAATATCGCCAAGTGTATATCCAACTGCAGCTGATACAGTTATGTTTTTAATGGGATCCCACGTTTTTATTTTATTATTATTTTTTGTCATATATTTTACTACTCCTAAAAGGTCTACTATAGATGTACAGAAACAGTAAATTTATAAATATTCGCCTTTTTTCAACCAGTAGTTTATTCGAGCCCGTGGTTTAACGGTTATAACGCTGCCCTTACAAGGCGGATGTTCCCGGTTCAAATCCGGGCGGGCTCATTTATTGTATAATAAAGGTGTCATATGACTTCACAAAAAGAATCTTCTCAAAAAAAAAAAATTCCTGTATGGGGTTTAATTACAATAATAGTTATTGGTATTATTGGTTTATTTGTTATACTACCAGTTGTTTTGTTAGTATTTATATCTTCATTTTCAGCAAGTGCTGAAAGCTCATTTAGTTCATCTCAATTAAATGTTGCATTTATCAAAATTGATGGGACAATTCTGACGCAATCTCAATCATCTCTATTTGGAGGCACACAATCTACTTCTTCAGAACAAATTGTGAGTATTTTAGAACGTATTGGTGATGATAAAAAAATAAAAGGTATCATTTTTGAAATTAATTCACCGGGTGGAAGCGGAGTGGCTGCTGATGAAATATCTCGTGCAATCGCACAATTAGATAAACCGACTGTTTCATATATTCGTGAGATGGGAACTTCGGCATCATATTGGATTGCATCATCAACTGATTATATTTATGCAAACCGATTATCAGCAGTTGGATCAATTGGGGTATTATCTGGATTTTTAGACTTTTCAGAATTTATCGATCAATATAATATTTCCTATCAACGTTTTGTTGCTGGTGAGAATAAAGATTTTGGTTCACCATTTGTTTCGCCAACTGATGAACAACGTCAACATTTTCAATCAGTATTAGATTCACTATATGATGTGTTTGTTATGGAAGTTTCGCAAAATCGAAATATGTCGCAACAAGAAGTGTTAGATTTGGCTGATGGAATGTTTTATTCAGGAGTACAAGCTCTAGAAATAGGATTAATTGATGAAATAGGTTCAAAAAATGACGCAATTACACACTTAGAAAAACAATTGAATGCAACAGTCAATCTTGTAAGTTATACTCGTCAACCAACATTTTTTGAAGCAGTATTTTCAATGATATCACAGAGTTTTTATGAAATGGGTAAAGGGATTGGTTCATCTATTTCACTTATTCCAGAACAAAAAACTCAGATCACGATTTAAGTGATTTTTATTTTTTTACAAATTTTGTTCGAATACCATACGTATACAGTGCACAAACAGCTAAAATACTTAAAAAGTATACAGGTGGGATAATGGTTGTAAAAAACCCAATAAAATTAATCACAGTAATACTCAGTACACTAATATCTGCGATTTTGAGTTTGTTCATTTTAAAGATAAAAGCATAAACATTTATAAGTTTTCGTATGTCTATAAGGTTTATTATATGGTTGAAAAAAAAGAGGAGTTACAAAAAGTATTAGGATATAAAACAATCCTTCTCATTACAATTAATTCGATAATGGGTACTGGTATTTTCTTTTTACCTGCTGTGGGTGCAAGTATTAGTGGACCATCATCACTTATTGCGTGGGCTGTTATGTCTGCAATAGCAATTTATACTTCTATGTGTTTTGCAGAATTAACGAGTATGTTTCCAAAATCTGGTGGAATCTATGAATTTGCCAAACAAGTATATGGAAGAACCGTGTCTTTTTTTATTGGTTGGACTTCTATGATTGTTGGATATATTACAATTGCGATGCTAATGATTGGCGCAATTTCGTATTTATTACCCCAAACAATAGATGCATGGGTTGTTATCGGATTTTCGATAGTTCTTATTTTAGTTTTTAATTATATTACATACAGAGGTATGGAAACAAGTTCTACGATGCTTGTTGCATTTTCAATTATAACTCTGACGACTATAATTTCACTCACAATACCAGGTGTATTTACATTTGAATCATCCTATTTAAGCCCATTTTTTGTTGTTGGTACGGGTGGAATTTTATTAACAATTTATTTAATTGCAGAAACATTTTTTGGATGGGAAACTGCGACATTTTTAGCAGGAGAAACTATTGATGGTGAAAAAGTTGTTCCAAAGGCATTATTCATATCAACAATTATTATTTCAATTATTTGTTTTTGCTTTGTGTTGTTTTCATTAGGTGCAATACCTTGGCAGGAGTTTGGTTTAAGTGCTGCACCACTTTCTGATTTAGGATTGTTTTATTATGGAGATGGATTTTCAACAGTGTTTGCGTTGTTAGTATATTTAGCAATTATTGGTTCAGTTGCCGGTTGGGTTGTAAGTGCACCGCGTTTATTGCTTGCATTAGCTGAAGATAAATTATTTATACGTCAATTAGCAAAAATTTCGCCGAAATATAAAACGCCATCAAATGCGATTTTATTTCAAACGATTTTAATTATTACATTTATTATTGCAGGTGCAGGTTCATATGAAACATTGTTGCATATGCTTGTGCCATTAGTATTAATTTTGTATTCTTTTATTGTGTTTGCCGTTGTATTATTACGGATACGTAAACCTGAACTTATAAGGCATTTTCGTGTTCCTTTTGCAAAAATTGGACCAATAATTTTAATTGTATTATTTTTAACAATGGTGTTATATTGGTCATTTACTGATCCACATGCACCAAAACTGTTATTATTAGCTGGTTCATTTTTATCAATTGGCATCCCAGTTTATTTTTTAGTTAAAGTCTATAATGATTCACAATTTAGTCAAAATATGAAAAATGCTACGGCATATTATACGTTATTATTTGAAAATGTTTTTATCCCAAAAAAAATACAAAAAGAAATTATTTCATATCTGGGTGATATAACTGCAAAAACGGTTTTAGAATATGGGGGAAGTGTTGGAACACTGACGCAACATCTTATTGTTAATGTTGGCTCATCGGGTAAAGTTATCACGATTAATAATTCACAAACTGAATTACAGATTTTACAAAAACGACTTGAAAATCCAAAATGGGATTCAATAGAACGAATAAAAGGTGAGTTAATTGTACTACATCACCACGAATACCATTACACGCTTCATGAATCAATTACAGATACGGTTGATGCAGTTGTTTCAATTGATACGTTAAGTTTTTTAGAAGACCCATATCAAATTTTAAGTAAGTTACGTGATGTCATAAAAATTGGTGGTCGAGTTTGTTTTTTTGATTTTCAAAATTTTTTTCACCTTATTCCAAATCAACATTGGCTAACAACCCCAGAAAATATTAAACATGTATTTTCAGAATGTGGATTTCAAGTTAATGTTGTTGTGCAAAAAAGATTATTTTGGAGTTATGTGTATGTTTATGGAATTCGGAGTGATACACCAATATTAATTGTGTAACAATTGTGTGAGAAGTTTTTCTGTATGTACTGCGAGTTTTATGAGGTAGATACTTACTAAAAATAATACATATCCGATGATCCCAAATAACATTGCTTTAATATGTGTATCTATGATAAATAAACTTGTTCGAAGAATTTCATCTTGTAATGTGAGATAAATAAATGGTATGGCAAGATAGTATGATCCGACATATATGCAAAGTATAACGATTCCTGCAATTGCGTGATAGAGCAAAATTTTAGTAAGGAGAAATAACCATGTTTTTGCGTAGCGTTTTGTCAAAAATGCTTGTTGTATATAAGAAATTGTTGAAGTAAACTTTTTTGTTTTTTCGCGTTTTATCTTATGTATGAATCGTTCAAAATTACCAATTTGATATATGAGAAAAAATGTTGCAAGTAAAATAAAAATTCCGATGGCGTACAAGAGCGTTCCAGTTCCAATACCAAGTCCGATAATAAAAAGTAACAGATAGATATTTGATAAAACAAGTGAGAATAGAAATAGTGCAATTGTTTGAAATGTTTGTTTTTCAAAAAAAACACCTATGAAAAGTCTTACTGTATTCATTTTTTTAATTTTTTTGGTGTGATATTAATCGGTCCCTTTGGTTTATTCGGAATTATAATAATTAAGATGATGTAAACCAAAAGTGTTGGAATAAATACAGTGAAAATTGCAAATAGGATAAAAATGATTCGAATGATAACAGGATCGATATCAAAATATTCGCCAATACCTCCACAGACACCTGAGAATACATTATTATCGTTACTTTTGTATAATTTGTTCATAGATTTTGGGTTATGGTTAGTCTTTATATAAGTTTTGACTTGTTTTTTTAGGTTTGAATTCAAAATATTTTTAATAGAGGAGTATTAGTTACTATAATTATGAAGTTATTTTCATTTACACCACAGAATTTGCAAAAACAATTTGAGCAAACACTTTTACAGTCTCAAACACTTTTACAAAAAAAATCAGAGTATGTTGCCGATTTACCCAAAAAAAGTTCTGAGTTTGCTACGTTTATATCACAGGAAGAATTTCCATTTATTGATATACTTCTTAAAAAAATACCACAAATACGTCGTATTATTGCAAAAAAAGAACGAAAAATTTTAGCTTTAGATGAAAAACACGAATCTTCACCGTTTTTGTTTTTAGTTCATGTTGATGAGTGTTTGCTAACTGTGTATGAATATATTCAATCGTATAAACAATTTGGAGCTCAGCAAATTCGGTGTTTACAAAAAAATGATTCAGATTCATTTTATAAATTTCGAAAAGAAGAAGTTTTATTGATACAAAATATTCAAAATTGCATTGAGTCTATTAGTTTGCAAGCTCAAAAATTCTCGCCAAAAAAATTATATATTGCGGTGTTAACTCAAACTAGTATCGGACAAACTTTTGCACGTTTTTGTGCTATTTGTTTGTGTGCATTGAGTATTGTAACAACCAATGCTTTGGCGCAGAGTCAACCATTATACGAACAACGAGTTCAACATGAAATGATTCAGAAGATTAAGCCGTTTGCTGCAGTTGTTTATGCGTCAAACTTACGAGTTCGGTCATCTCCATCTCTTGAACATTCTCACATTTTAACTAGTATTTCTCATACAGATGTAACCGTAACAGGTACATATACGCAAGGATCTCGTGTGTGGTATGAAATAGTGATTTCACAGAATAATCAACGTGGATTTGGATATATTGTTGCAAAAGATGGAGATGTGTTGTATGCTCGTGAAAAAGTACAACGCCAACAGGGTTTTTCTGAGAATAATTTAGAGAAACTTATTGATTTTGTAAAAAAATGGGAAGGATTCAAATCTTATGCATACAAAGATAGAACGAAAAAAGGTCATTTTTATGCTATTGGCTATGGAACACTTCTTGATAATAAAACAACATTGCGTGATTCACTGAGAAAGTTAAGTCTTTCAAAGGATGATTTATTACAAAAAAGGGTGAGTATTACGCATGATCAGGCTCGATATTTATTATTTGTTGAATTAACACATTCTCTGCAACTTGTTAGAAAACATATTCAAACATTTGATGAATTGCCCTTTGAAATACAGATGGTTCTAATTGATATGATGTATAATATGGGCGAGGCAAGCTTTCAAACATTTACAAATATGATTGACGCATTTAATCGACATGATTATGAACGCGCAGCATATGAAGCCAAAAATTCTCATTGGTTTAGTCAAGTTGGTCGTCGGTCAATTCATCATGTCCAATTAATTTATAAATACGCACAACAACAACAAAGAACATGAAAATCATAATGCTTATTTGTGTGATATGTATTTTTTTGATAGGCTGCAGTTCTTTTGAAAATACTCAATCACAAACAGTTTTATTACAGTTTTCTCCAACTCAATGTGTTGAGGACCCGTGGGATGTTTGGATAAATGATATGAATGAAACTTTTTATCAAACATTATCTATTCAAGATCGTGTGTTGATGTATTATAGTCAAGAACATGATATTTTGTTTGAAAATGTGTTTATGGTGATGCGTGAATCTCGTGTGTGTACGGAATGTTTTGTCTGTCAAAAGGAATATTATATCTTAGGTGTATCGTCATACTATTCTTTGTCAAATCTCGAACGGTTAGGTTGGTCAGAAAATATCGAGTAGATTGCATGCTTTTTTAAGTGCGTGTTGTTCTAGCATGGGTAACAGAGTTAATGCTTCATATGTTTCTATGTTTTATGCTACTAAAGTTTTACTTGTGATTAGTGTGTTTGCTGGTGGTGAAGTTAGTGAAGTTTTTAATGGAGACAATATAACTCTTTCTTGGAATTTCTCGGGGGGATATTTATGAATATTTAGGTGTAGAATGATATGTTGAAAAAACGATAACTTTAAATATCGTTTGATAATTATGATTATCGAATGAATAAAATAAATATCAAGCAGTTCTTTTTTAGAAATCCCACTGCAAAAAAGCGAGTAAGGGAATTAGAAAGAGATCTTAACATATCACTTCCTTCTATAATACGATATTGTAAAGAATTAGAAGACGAACATATTCTTACTACTTATGAGATTGGAACCGTTCGTTATTATACTGCAAATGTTGAAAACGAGTCATTTTTATTACAAAAAAAGTTGTTTAATATAGAATCTCTTTATGAATCTAAACTTATAGAATATCTTAAAACACATTTAAGTAATCCAGTTATTATTTTATTTGGTTCATTTGCTAAAGGCGAAGATACAGAAGCAAGTGATATAGACTTATATATACAAACGCCTTCAAATAAATCGCTTTCGCTAAAATCTTTTGAAGAAATCTTACAACGAAACATTCAAGTTTTTAAGCATTCTTCACTCGAAGAAATACCTAATTCGCACCTAAAGAATAATATACTAAATGGGATTGTTTTAAATAATCATATAGAGGTTTTCAAATGACTAATTGGGATGTGTGTATAAAAGATTCGATTGCAAGAAGCATATCAAAAGATGTAAGTAGAGCAAAATCGTTATATGAAACAGCAAAAGACAGGATTGAAGTGATTACTGATGTCACTCCAAAAAATTGTAATTTTGTTTTTGAAGACTACTATTCTTCCATAATGGAACTTATTCAAGCAAAATGCTTTATTGAAGGATTTAATGTTTTGAATCATAAATGTTTAGGTTTTTATATACGAGATGAATTACAAAGAAGCGACTTATTTCTAATATTTGATGATTTAAGGTATAAACGAAATTCTTTAACATATTATGGGAGTAAAATGGATTTTGAGACTGCAAAAGTTGCAATTGAAGATGCAAAGAAAATTTTTATTCAGATGCAAAATATTATTGATAATTCTTGGTAAATATTTTTTTTAAAAAGTACTCTGCGAAAGAGGGTTTTGTATTATTTAAGTTTTACTTGTTATTGGTGTATTTGCTGGTGGTGAAGTTAGTACAAATAATCCTGGTAATAATATCACACTTTCGTGGAATTTT
>CAZUXP010000002.1:0-65905 GCA_964624275.1 uncultured Methanosarcinales archaeon | reverse complement strand
CTCGGGATAATTTAGATGATGATCACACGATGCAAAATTCGATTGATTTTAATCGTTGTTTAGATGAGTTTGGTGTTGATTTCACTGAAAGCAATGGTGATGGTGGCTGGGAACCGATAGGAACTTGTGGAGCTAGTTGTCATTTAGGTGGATCAAATACACCTTTTGTAGGTCTTTTTAATGGTAATAATAAAATTATATCTAATCTTTTTATTAATCATCCAAGTGATGATTTCCAGGGATTATTTGGAAGTATTTGGGCTAGTGGTGAGGGTCATGGTGATATTCATGATTTAGGAGTTTTAGGTACAGTTTCTGGTTCTTCTTATGTTGGTGGTTTGACTGGAATGAGTTATTTGTCAGAGATTTCAAATAGTTATGTTAGTGGTGAAATATATGGTGGATCTAACACAGGTGGGTTGTCAGGTTATGGTTTTGATATTGATGTATCTAATAGTTATGTTATTGGTATTGTAAATGGTTCTTCGGTGGTAGGAGGTTTATTGGGACTTGGTCATATTTCAGACATTTCAAACAGTCACTTTATTGGTTTAGTTCAAGGCACTGGATATAGTGCTGGCTTGGTCTCAGATGGATATGGTGTCAATATTCACAAAAGTTATTCTCAAGCAAAAATCACAGGAAATAGTCCTGGAGGTCTAGTTGCTTATTCAGGTGGTTCAACACTTTCAATAACAGGAAACTCTTACTGGACTAATTACACTGATGATGATGCAGTTAATTGCGTTGGTGATGATGATGATATTGGAACTTGTTATGTAGTAAATCCATAATGAATTAATGAATAACATATATCATAAATCATTATTTATTAAAAATAAATAACCTTTTTAAAAAGAAATAGTTTTAAGACAAAAATGAACAAAAAAATACTTTTATTCATCATTACAATATTTCTATTTCACATACAAATCGCTCTTGCATACATTGATCCAGGGACTGGAGGCTATTTAATATCAGTTATTTGGCAGTATATTGTTGCATTTTTTGCATTTATAGGAGCAACAATCATTTTCTTTTTTAAACATAGAGTTTTAACTTTATGGCAAAACAAATGGGTTAAATTATTACTAATTCTAATGATATTATTGCTTATTATAATAGTTCTTTACGTAACCTTCCAACCTCAACCAACAGGAGGTTTAACATAGATGGTAAAGAAAAAACCAAAAAGAAGGCCTACTAAAAAAGTTAGTAAAAGAAAAGTAAAAAAGTCAGTTAAAAATGTATTATTATACATATCAATCATCATATTATTACTAATTGCACTATTTTCAACGCATCAAATCTTTAAACCAACTCCATTAGCACAAGAAACTGCTGAGTATGATTCATCTTTAAATGGCGTGCAAATGTATAACCAAGAAGAATCATTCAACGGCTATAATTTGTACGAAGGAAAACTTATTGATATGCAAGGTAATACCGTTAATGAATGGGAAAATGCAATTTACTTGGGATATATTTCAAGTGATGGATACTACTACGGACAACAATGTTTTGAATGTCCTAAATGGGGAAAGTATACTTGGAATGACACACCAATTTGGGAAATTGAAGAGCCAATTCATCACGAAATTATCGAAAGTCCACGGGGAACGATTTTTACAATGGGAAAAGAAGTGCATATGTATAATGGACGAAATGTTGAGTTTGATACGATTTTGGAATATGATACAAATGGGACACTCCTAAATACTTGGTCAACATGGGATAATTTAGCATACTTACAAACATTTCATAGACCATTAGAATTAGATAAACCAAGACATTTAGATTTAGCAGACAACACATATAAAAACACGTCGATTTGGGGCGGAAACTATGATTATTATCACTTAAACAGCATGAGTTTTGTACCTGAAACACCACTTCAAGGAATGCATCCTGCATTTAATCCTGGTAATTGGATTATTAGTTTTCGACATGGAAGTATGATATTCATTTTAGATAAGGATACTCAAGACGTACATTGGACTGGGATTCATAGTCAAGTTCCAGGAACTTTAGAAGGTCAACACACCCCATTAATGTCAGAAAATGGAAACATTATCATTATGGACAATGGGAGATGGCGAGAATGGTCGCGAGTAATTGAATTAAATCCTATTACGATGCAAATTGAATGGGAATATAAAGCTGATGATTTTTATACACTTTCGCAAGGAATGGCTCAACCTTTACTAAATAAAAATATTCTGATAACTGAATCTGAACCAGGAAGGGTTTTTGAAATAACGAAAAGTAAAGAAATTGTTTGGGAATTTTATCATCCAGATGTGCAAAATGAAACTAATTCGGCTGTTGAAGACCAGTGGGGTAAACGACAACAAATTTATCGTATGACTAGATATAGTGCTGATTTTATTGAACAGTTTTTAGAGTAAATGCAAGATATTCAAAAGTTTTATGAACTTAAGTTTATTATAATCAACTATGGTTTATAATTATAAAGGTGAGTTTAGTTTAGTTCAAAGAGGAATCTTGAGTCAATTATATGCATCTCAAGGTTGTTTTGTGAGTCAAAAACAAATCGCAACAAAAATAGGTTGTTCGTAAATGGCTGTGAAAAAAGCGTTACCATATCTTATTGAAAAAGATTTTGTAATTCTAACAAAATCTGAAAACCGTACCTCAATTCATATAAATGAAGAAAATGATTTTATTATGGGTTTGAAACAATATTGGAATATTACGAAAGTTTATACAAGTGGTTTAGGAGATTTTTTAAAAAATTCATATCCTGGAGCTACAATAATTTTGTTTGGAAGTTATTCTCGAGGGGATGACATATATACCTCTGATATTGATATTGGAGTTATCGGAGTCAAACGTAAAAATATTGATTTTGCCGTATATAAGGCTGAGTTTGGAAAAACGATAAATATTAGTTTTTTCGATAATTTTAGAGAAATACATAAAAACATGAAAGAAAATCTGTGTAATGGGATAGTGTTATCTGGAGCAGTTTCATTATGAATCAGTTAAAACCATTTGAAGATTATGTAAGAAGAGGTGTAGTCAGAAAACAAGTACCCGATACATCTCGATCACAATTTTTACAAAATGAAGTTGAAATGTCGCTTCGAGCTCTTATACGAAGAATTGATGTATTAGGTTTTGACGATGATTCGGTAAAATCTATAGTTAAAGATTGTTACGATATGTTGATGGAATTTATACGTGCAAAAATGTTATTAGAAGGACTCAATGCATCAGGTCATGGTGCACATGAAGCTGAAGTTGCATACGTTCGTGAAAAAGGATTATCTGAAGCTGATGTGCAATTTTTAAATGATATCCGATACTTTAGAAATGGTATTATTTATTATGGGAAGATTTTATCTATTGAGTATGCAGAAAAAGTGTATCGTTTTACAAAGAAAACATATGAGGATTTACAGTGAGTTTTGCAGACTTAATAAAACGGAATTTAGAAAAATTAGAATCAAACTTTGATGAATCTTTATCTGGCGTGCACATGTATGATAAAAAAAAAGTGTGTAGATGTGATAGACTCTTTGATGGTTTTTTAATCGATTGGAAAGGAAGTGTTAAGCAAGAATATTCATTTAAATATCTTTCAGTATTTTGTGAAAAAGGATATTTAGCACAAAGAGAATATGAATCAAAAGAATTTGGATTATTCACAAAAAAAAACAAAAAAATCTGGTCTAAAAAAATTCCTATACATCACGATAT
Source organism: uncultured Methanosarcinales archaeon (assembly GCA_964624275.1). Taxonomy (GTDB): domain Archaea; phylum Nanobdellota; class Nanobdellia; order Woesearchaeales; family DATGWN01; genus CAZUXP01. The sequence goes on along the minus strand of CAZUXP010000002.1, from coordinate 62,182 downwards.
ATTTCCACAAACAAAATCGTTTTTTACCTTTACAAAAGAGACAAAAAAGTATAAGGGAAGAGTAGTTGATTTTGATATAATCATTGAATTTGACTACAAAGGAAAAGAACTCCAACGTTGGTCTTCGTATGAGTATTTACAAGAATTACAAAAACATCATAAAAAAATGCCTTTTGATGTACTGTTAATTCCAACAGGAATGAAGCGAAAAACAAAAAGTCCATTTGGTGGATTTTATGATTACTACCGGTTTAATTCGTTTCAAGTACTTCCAAAGAACATTTTGGAAAAAGAAGATTCTCGTTTTAAACACGGTAATTGGCTTATTTCAGCACGACATGGTTCGATACTTTTTATTATCGATGCAAACACCAAAAAAATAGTTTGGTCGATAAGTCAAAATAATATTAAACAAGAAATTCAAGGACAACATGCAGCTCAACTATTAGAAAATGGCAACATACTATTGTTTGACAATGGTCGATACAGAGGTTGGTCAAGAATTATAGAGTTTCATCCAGTGACTAAACACATAACATTTGAGTATAGAGACAATTCTTTTTTTTCTGAATCAAGAGGGTTTGTGGAAAAATTACCAAATAGTAATTATTTAATAACTGAATCTGAAAAAGGAAGAGTGTTTGAACTAACTTCGCAAAAAGAAATTGTGTGGGAATATTATCATCCTCAAAAACAAAATGATTCAAGATATTCTCAATCACAAGGTATGCGTAAGTGGATTTATCGATGTTATGGTGTTTGAGTTTTTATCAAAAAAAAATTAATGGTTCTTAAATAACAAGGTTTATAATAACAAAACAACATGCGTAATAGTATGACAGATAAATTTCCTTTTTTTTTAAAAGGAACCACAATGGGAATTTGTGATTTGGTTCCAGGAATTTCTGGTGGAACTATTGCATTTATTACGGGAATATATGAACGACTGATTACGGGAATTAAAGAACTCAACATTTTTTGGTTATTGTTTTTTTTTAAATTTTTGTTTACGGGGAGAACATCTGCGTGGCATAAATCACGAATTCATTTTTTGAAAACAGATTGGGAGTTTTTTGTCCCATTAGGTTTAGGAATTGGGCTTGCAATATTTTTTGGAGCACATGGTGTTTCGTATTTATTAACCTATTATTTTGTGCAAACAATGAGTTTTTTTGTAGGAGTTATCATTGTAAGTTTATTTTATCTTAAAGAAAGAGTACATGAGAAAACACTCGATTTATTTGCATATTTTGTACTAGGGGGAAGTTTGGGAATTGTATTAGCGGTTTTAATTCCAACTCAAACACCTGATTCTTGGTGGATGTTTACATTAAGCGGATTTTTTGGAATTTTTGCACTCTTTTTACCAGGAATTTCAGGATCATATATATTATTACTATTAGGAAAATATTCTCAAATTATTAACGCAATCAAATCACCATTTTCACATATTGGGATATTACTTTTATTTGCAATTGGTGCAGTTGTTGGAATGTATGTTGTTAGTCGATTCGTATCTTACTTACTCAAAATTGCGCATGATAAAACAGTGTATTTGTTAATGGGCGTTGTTTTAGGGAGTTTAATTTTACCAATTCGCCAAATTATTCCAGTTTTAGAATCACCGAATCACGGAATTTTTGCCTTAGTATTCTTGGGTATTGGTTGTATTATTCCAATTATCGTTCACAAATATCATCAGAAAAAACATAAAGATTTATAAATGCCCATTTTTTTCTTAAAGACATACACTTATTATTGAGGTTATGATTATGGCAGGAGAAACAAAACACGCAAGCGTCGGAAGTTTAAAAAAAGGTGATTCTATTGTTGTTGATGGGGTTGCATGTAAAATTGTTGACACAAAAACATCACGTCCAGGAAAACACGGTCATGCAAAGGTTAATATGATGGCTGTAGGTATGCTTGACGGGAAAAAACGAAATTTAGTTCTTCCGGGTCACGATGAAGTTCAAGTTCCGATAGTTGGAAAAAAATCTGCACAAGTGCTTTCTGTTACTGATAATTTAGCAAATTTAATGGATATGGAAACATATGAAACATTTGACTTACCCATTCCTGAAGATTTGCAGGGACAAGTCGTGGAAGGAAAAGAAATACTTTATTGGGAAATTTTAGAAGATAAAGTAATTAAACAAGTAAAATAATTAATTAGGAGATTAATATAATGGCAAAATTTCAAGAAGCAAATACCCGATTATTCCAAAATATATATGTGGATAAAGTAACGAAGAAAAAAATTCGAGCTCCACCACTCAAAGTGTTAGCTGGGAAAATCAAAAGTCGAGGTCCGCAAGGAACAAATAAACTTCGACCAAAAAAGAAGAAATAGATTTCTTTTGTTTTATTCTTTTTTTAAGATTTGGGCAACATATCCTTTTTCTAAAACTAATTGGAAAAACTCGTCTGCATCTTCGTCAGTTCCAATAATAGATCCATAATGACAAGGTATGGCAAGTTGAGGTTTTAAATCCTCACAAACTGCTTTTGCGGCCTCTGATGCAGTCATGACATATGTTCCAGAAATTGGCACTATGGCAATATCAATTTCAGTTAATTTTTCAAATTCTGGTATTCTATCACAATCACCTGCAAAATAATATCGAGTGTGTTCCCATTCAATAATAAATCCAATCCAATCATTTTCTTTTGGGTGAAATTTTTTATCAATATTATACGCAGGAACGGTTTGAATTATTAAGGACTCTAATCTTTTTGATTCATTTGGTTTAAGTTTGATATGTTCTTTATGTGGTATGTCTTCTAACTGAATATCTTGACTTGTAATGAATACAGTATTATTTGTTGAAACTTTGCGTAAATCTTTAGGTGAGAAATGGTCATAATGAGAATGTGTCAAAAAAATAAAATCTGCTTTTGGCTCATCTTTGGTTAATTGAAATGGATCGATATATATTTTTAATTGCCGCGATTCGAGTAAAAAACTACTGTGTCCTAGCCAATGTAACTCTGCCATTTATTGAGTAAATCCATATATTTTAATAAAACTTCTGTTTTAATTAAATCGATATATTTATAAATAATTATCATCCGAAAATTACGTATGAGGTATCAATTAATATTCTTAATGTTTATTTGTTTATTCTTCGTAGCCGGTTGCGCTTCACAATATCCGCCTGAACCAAACGCTCTAGGTGTTGCAGGGAATTTTTACAGATCAGTTGTTTCTGACACAATTCCTTTTTCTGGCAGTACTCTTGTTAGTGAAGATATAATTGAATGTAATTCTGGTGAAAGTGTCACGATGACTTTTGAACCAACAGAAAATGAGTTTATCTGGTCAACAGTCTATTATTATGATGAATCTGATTCGTCATGGGCCGAATATTCCGTTGATAACAAGAAATGGTACGTTGACGAAGAATCTTTTACGCTAAACTTTGAATGTAGTTATTTACTGAGTATGACTGATGGAAACGATGAGTTTTTTGTTGCAGGATATTCTTGTAATCGAGATTCGGACGGCAGTTTTGACTGTTATGATAATCGGTGGCAAATTGAAATATTTGAAATTACACGAGCTTCGCAAAATACTTGTGAAGATACTGATGGCGGATATAACATTTATGAAAAAGGAACTGTTAGTGGAATGATTAATAGTGATTCGTATGAATATGAAGATTCTTGTTCTAATAATGCACTCGCAGAAAATTATTGCGAAGATAACTTAAGAAAATCAGTAAGTGTTGATTGTGATTATGGTTGTAGTGATGGTGCATGTATTCAACCACCAGATGACGCTTCAGGATTTCCTGGAAGTACTTCGGTAACAGCAACACCTCCAAATAATGGCCCTGGTGACGTGGGAGAAACTCTTCAATCACGATGTGAAAATTTAGGTGGCACGTGGTTGTCAGAATTTGATGAGTGTGAAGGTTTGACTTCAATTGATTCGTGTGATGAATTAGGTGGTACATTTAATTCATGTGCAAGTGCTTGTCGTCATACTGATTCTCAGCAATGTACTACTAATTGTGTTGCAGTTTGTTCTGTTGGTGATGATGACACTGGTGATTTAAGTGATAATACTAATACGGTTGATGATAATTCGAATAATAATGGTAATCAAAATACTAATTTCGATTCAAACATAGTTTATGACGAAAATGGTTGCATGGAAGAAACACAATACTGGAAAACTGATTGGGGGACTGGATGCACACAAGGAAGTTGTTGGTCAAGAGAATGCCATCCAAGTTTAGCAGATGGTTCGTCATATGGTTTTAATAGTTGGTTTGTCCAATGTCCAAAAGATGATTCAATACAGTTATCAACTGTGAATTCTTGTCAATCACAAAATGATCAAAGTAGTAATACGGGCACTTCGAATACGAATAATGATAACTCGGGAGACGATACTACTGACGATAATGATAATTCGGGAGATGATACTACTGACGATAATGATAATTCGGGAGATAGTAATACGGGTACTTCGAATACGAATAGTGGCGGTTTATTATCTGCAAGCATAATAATTTGTTATGATGCAACTCCTGGTGAAACGGTTACTGTTGAAGGTAATGAGTACTTAGTTGTTGATAATACTATGTTACATGATATGGATCCTCTAAGCGATGATTTTACTAATATTTGTACTTCACATGTGACTGATATGGGTGATTTATTCGCTCACGCAAGATCATTTAATCAAGACATTAGTAATTGGGATGTGAGTAATGTCGTTGATATGAGTAGGATGTTTTATAGTGCGAATTCTTTCAATCAAGATATTAGTAATTGGGATGTGAGTAATGTTGTCGATATGAGTGGAATGTTTAAAGATAACCAATTATTTAATCAACCCTTACATAATTGGAATGTAAGTAATGTTAGAGATATGGGTGGTATGTTTAATGGAGCTGTTTTTAATCAACCCTTAAATAACTGGGATGTAAGTGCTGTTACTGATATGAATGGTATGTTTGGAAATACTGAAATTTTTAATCAACCCTTACATAATTGGGATGTAAGTAATGTTAGAGATATGGGTGGTATGTTTCATAAAACTTCTTTTTTTAACCAAGATATTAGTAATTGGGATGTTAGCGCAGTGACTGAAATGGGTGCGATGTTTTATCAAAACGATATGTTTTATCAGGATTTATCTATGTGGTGCGTTTCCAATATACAAGATGAACCAATTCGATTTAATGAAAATTTAATTGAAAAATTTAAACCGGATTGGGGAAGTTGTCCTGATAGGGGTTTAGTGGAAACTGAACCATCTGAAACGTCTATGGAAACTATCACTTGTAAAGATACCCCTCCTGGTGAGTATGTCACTGTTAATGGGAAAGATTACTTAGTTGTGAATGATGAAATGTTTCTTAATTTCAGACTCGAAAGAAATTTTAATGAATATCCTAACATATGTACTTCTCATGTAACTGTTATGAATGATATTTTTTCAACTTGGGATTTTCATTTAACGCGGTCTTTAAATCCTGATATTAGTCATTGGGATGTGAGTAATGTGAAAGATATGACTGGTATGTTTGATGGAGCTTGGTCTTTTAATCGAGATATTGGTCATTGGGACGTGAGTTCTGTTATTGATATGAGTGATATGTTTCACGGTGCTATTTCTTTTAGTCAAGACATTGGTGATTGGGATGTTAGTAATGTTAGAGATATGAGTGGTATGCTTTCCGGATCGTATCCAGAAGGTATTAATAATTGGAATGTCAGTAATGTTAGAGATATGAGTGGCATGTTCGGAGCACGTTTTAATCGACCATTGGATAACTGGGATGTCAGTAATGTCCGATATATGAGTAACATGTTCGAGAGTGCAAGTAGTTTTAATCAAGATATTAGTAGTTGGGATGTTAGCAATGTTAGAGATATGAGTGGCATGTTCAAAGATGCAATATCTTTTAACCAACCCTTACATAATTGGGATGTAAGTTCTGTGACAAATATGAATTATATGTTTAGAGATGCTACTTCTTTCAATCAAGATATTGACGATTGGAATGTTAATAATGTTATTGATATGAAGGGTATGTTTTATGGTGCTGATTCTTTTAATCAAGATATTAGCAGTTGGGATGTGAGTAATGTTGGTAATATGGATAATATGTTTTGGGGTAGAATTAATTTTAATCAAGATATTAGTAGTTGGTGTACTCCAAGAATAAATTCTAAGCCTTATAATTTTGCACTTTCACACCTATTGTCTCAAAATTATCCGACTTGGAACTGTAATGATGATAATAGACCTAGAGAAGCTCAAAAACTTAGTTCTGGTACAATAGTTTGTAATAATGCGTTGGTTGGAAGTACTGTTTCGGTAAATGGTGAAAGTTATTTAGTTGTTGACGATAATATTATAAAAAAAGAAATGAATCCATCGATGAGTGATTATACAAAAATTTGTACTTCTTATGTTACTGATATGAGTAGATTGTTTTATTACACGAATTCTTTCAATCAAAATATTAGTCATTGGGATACGAGTAATGTAATTGATATGAGTGAGATGTTTGCATTTGCGAATTCTTTCAATCAAGATATTAGTCATTGGGATACGAATAACGCAATTGATATGAGTCGTATGTTTTATGGTGCTATTTCTTTTAATCAAGATATTAATCGTTGGGATGTACAAAATGTAATTAGTATGAAAGAGATGTTTCGAAAAACGTCCTCTTTTAATCAATCATTAAACGAGTGGAACGTAAATAATGTTATTGATATGAGTTATATGTTTTATGATGCAGATAGTTTTAACCAAGATATTGGTGATTGGGATGTTTCTTCGGTTATTGATATGAGCCATATGTTTTATGGTGCAGATAGTTTTAACCAAAATATTGATGATTGGGATGTTTCTTCGGTTATTGACATGAGTCATATGTTTTATGGCACGGGTTCCTTTAATCAACCCTTACATAATTGGGATGTCGGTAATGTTGTTTATATGAATAGTATGTTTAGTAATGCTAGAGTGTTTAATCAAGATATTAGTAGCTGGGATGTGAGTAATGTTGTTGACATGAACGGGATGTTTAATTTTGGTTCTAGTTCGTACTCTTTTGATTTATCTTCATGGTGTGTTTCTGGAATATCAGATTATTGGAGATATATTTTTTCTCTTGATAACTCCGAACATGAACCAATTTGGAGTACTTGTCCTTAGATTTTTTGAGAGATTTTTTAATTTCTGCAACAAAAGTTTCAGTAGTAGGTGGTATTTGTTTGTTTATAAAAATTCAATATAATAGAAAGGTTTTCCAATAACTGAAGATTTTATGTTTCGAAATAAAAAATACTTTAAGAGTATACTTTTAAAACTTCAAGAAAAGTTAAACATACTATTTGACATTTAACAAAAGCAAATTTTATAAACACGTTAATTCTCAAACCAAACATGAGTGGTTTTTTAGAGTTTATAAGTACACAACGATACGAATTCATGCTTTTAGCGATTGTAATCTTAACGCTCATTGTGTATCTTAAAAAAAATAAAGACAAAATTCATACGCAAAAAATTCTGTCATTTGGTCCTTTTGCAATTATATCAATGATTCTTGTTAAAACTGGTTGGGGTATTGGGTTTATGGATTCAATGGCAAAAAAACATCCCTTAACTATCAAATTATTTGGTTTCATTTCAGTTATTTTAGGTTTTATTGGAATGTTTATACAATCCTTAGCAATGTTTTGGTTGGTGTATGTATTATTTAATACTCCACAAGTTCAAGGAGTGACGTTAGCACTTCCATTTACGAATATTCCGTACTTAGGGTATCTTTCATTTTCACATTGGATTATTGCAATCTTTATTATGGCAACTGTACATGAATTTGCACATGGTGTTGTTGCACGTTATTATAAAATACCAGTTAATAGTAGTGGATTTGCGGTATTAAACATACTCTTACCAATAATTCCTGCTGCATTTGTTGAACCTGATCCAAAAAAGTTTGAAAAAGCTAAACCGTATAAACGTTACGCAGTTTTAACCGCAGGTCCTGTTTCAAACATTCTATTAGCAATTCCGTTTTTTTTACTATTAGTTTTTGTAATGCAACCATTTTATGCAGATATGACTGAGCCGGTTGGAATGTCATTTATGGAAATTACCGAAAGTATGCCTGCAGAATTAGCTGGAGTAAAAGCTGGTCAAGTTTATACCTATTATAATGGACAAAATATTACGAATGCATCAATATTTTTCAACGATATGCAAGAAAACATTCAAGTCGGCGATAATATAACACTTGGGTACTATGAAAATAATACTTTACAAGTAAAAACAATCCAGACAACGACTGCAGAAGATAATGAATCACGAGCAGTTATTGGAGTAATAGGATTATATAATGAACGAGATTATAAAGACGGATATTCGACTCAAGGTTCTATTTTTTGGTGGTTTATGGAACTGGTTCGATGGTTATTCTTGTTTAACCTCTTCATTGGTTTAACAAATCTTTTACCGTTATTTATTACTGATGGTGGTCAAATTGTACAAACAATGTCAAATCAGTTTATTAAAAATAAAAAAGTTGCAAAAAGAGTGTATGTTTGGGTCTGTAATGTATTTTTAGCTATGTTACTTGCAGGATTGATAGTACCGTTTTTCTTTTCATAGTCTTTGAAAACATCAACTTTTATAAATAAGAATAACATAAATACATTTATGCATTTAAACCATATCCATCCGGAGTTTGATTTACAGTATATGGATCAACTTCAACACATTCAGCGAATATTTGAACACCATCCTGTTTTAAGTATGAAAAAAAGTATTATTGATAGTTTACACTTTCAACAAGTTTTCCAATTGGATAACCAAATTAGAAATTTAGGTAATCTTATTTTGACGAAAGAAAAACCACTACTTCAAAACCTTCAATTTCAAAAACCAACTCTCATCCATACTATTGAAAAACGCGAATTACATGAAGAAGAAAAAGAGTTTGTCCAAAAAAACGCATTTTTTGTTAAACAACATTTTGGGTCAATTTTTACTCCATTAGAAGAATATGCAATTATCTCTCAAACAAGGTATTATGAAGACGCATATAAGGATTATCAACAATTTCAACAATCAGTTGATGCGATTTTTCAAAAAAAGAATTTATTTGATGTATTAGATCGCCAACTTCTCTTAGTGCAAAAAATAAGCTTTAAATTGCAAACTGATGCTAGTTTTGTGCATACTGATGTTGCAAAATTAAAAAGTTCAATACTTGATCAACAAGCAGTATTAGCACGTTTTCCTAAATTTAGTTTCGTAAATTAATTTATTCTTAAATTATAGGAGAAAATATGGGACCAGATTTTGCGTACTGAACCAGTAAAACATCAACTTTTATAAATACCCCATAGTCTCATAATGTATGAATGTTCGATACTTATATGCAACTGTTGATACTGTGTACGTATTTGATGATCAATTACAATTATTACAGTCACAGAAATTATCAGAAAGTGATGTTTTGCAGATAGCTCAACAGAAAGTAAGTAAGACTGAAAAAATATTATTTGAATCATTTTCTGATGCAAAAGTGTATTTTTGTAACTATAAAGATCAAGGTTTTTCGAATTTAATAGATTTATCAATTTTACGAAAAATTTTGAGTAAAGTCCAACCCCCCAATTTTTCAAAAACAAAAACATTTGCATATGCACATGTTGCACAGAAACTTCAAGAGTATGTGACGTGGGACTTACATGTGTGTCAAGCAGTTCGAACAGTTGATGAGATTCCAAAATCGATTACTTTATTTACAATACGGGTTCGAGTATGGTTTTAATGGCAATTACCTGAATTTTCCAAAAAAATTTCTTCGCATGAATAAACAGATTCGGCAGTTGCAACAAAAGGATATACACAACTCCTTGAAAAAAGTAGATTATATGAAAACATTTCGCTTGGACAATCATTTGAATTAGAGGATGAACAAACGATTCAATCCTTATGTACTTCTATAAAAAATCTTATTGATGAACAAGAAAAACTTAAATTGTATGTTGAAAAAAAAATGCTCGAACATGCTCCATATTTCACTGAAATCGCAGGTTCACAAATAGGTGGGAAATTACTTGCGATGGCTGGTAGTTTTTCACGATTAACAAAAATGACGTCGTCAACAATACAAGTCTTAGGTGCGGAAAAAGCATTGTTTAGACATTTAAAAACAGGGGCAAAACCTCCTAAATATGGAATTTTGTTTCAACACAAATTTGTGAGTAATGCAAAACCAAGCAATCGTGGTCGTGTTGCACGAATGTTTGCAAATACCTTGTCACTTGCAATTAAATCTGATTATTTTAAAAGTACAGATTTTGATTCCACAAAATTCATACAAAAAATCGAAGGAGTCTCAAAATGAAACAAACAAGGTTACAAGGAATTTATGAAGATAAAGGATGGCTTTTTACTAAAAACTTAGTTCCAGGTGTTTGTATATATGGTGAAAGATTACTTAAACGAGACGGACATGAATTTCGCCAATGGGATCCAAAAAGAAGTAAATTAGGTGCTGCACTTAAAAAAGGCGTTTCGCAAATTGGTATTAAACCTGCAAGCACGGTTTTATATTTAGGTTGTTCAACAGGAACAACAGTTTCACACGTTTCAGATATTGTGGGTAAAGATGGTCGTGTGTATGCATTAGATGTTGCGCCAAGAGTTTTGCGAGAAATGGCATTTGTAAGCCAAAGAAGAAACAATATTATTTCAATTTATGCAAGTGCTTCAAATCCATTAAGTTATTCACAGTTTTTGGAGCAAGTTGATGTTGTATTTATGGACATTGCCCAACCAAATCAAGTCGAAATTTTTTTAAAAAATTGTGAGGCGTATCTCAAAGACACTGGTTTTGGATTATTAGCACTTAAATCTCGTTCAATTGATATTACTAAAAAACCAAAAGTGATTTTTGCAGAATCAAAAATTCATATTGAAACAAAGATGAAAATAGTTGATCAACGTACATTAGATCCATTTGAATTGGATCATGCGTTTTATGTGTGTAAAAAATGAGTTTTGCAGATATGGGAAAAATTGAATCTGATTCGTTTTACTTAGAGTTAGCTATTCGTCGAGCTCGAGAAGAATGTGATAAGAAAAACATTACTGTTCGAGATGCTCTTTTGCGAAACAAAAAAAAAGCAGGAGTAAAGGTACGAATGATGCATGATGTTTTGACAAAACAGTTTCAAAACATTTTAAGCAGTTTTCCAAAATTAGATGAACTAACTCCATTTTATCTAGAACTCACAAAATTAACACTTGATTATTCGTATTTAAAACGTTCATTTGGTGCACTTGTGTGGGGTTTACAAAAAATTTCTGAATTTAGTGAAGTGACAAATCGAAAATTGTATTCAAGTAAAACATCAAGTGATGTGTTAATGCATCATAAAAGATATATGGGTCGTTGCGCGTCAGTCTGTAAACAATTACGTGAGCATTTAGCGTATTTGGAGGAGGCAAGACGAACATTTCGGCAATTTCCTGTTATAAAAAGCAATATTTTTACAATTTGTTTAGTTGGTTTTCCAAACGTAGGTAAATCAACATTGTTAAACACGATGACTGGTGCAAAAGCAAAAGTTGCTGATTATGCGTTTACGTCTAAATCATTAAATTTAGGATATGCTGAATATAATTATCAAAAAATACAATTTATTGATACCCCTGGAACTCTAAATCGCTTAGACAAAATGAATAATATCGAAAAACAAGCGTATTTGGCGATGAAACATGTTGCAAACGCATTTGTCTTTGTCTTTGATTTAGATAACGCTGTTGATATTGAAACACAAAAAAAATTGTATGAAAAAACACTCAAACTTGAGAAAAAAACTTACGTGTATTTATCTAAAACTGATATTTTATCAAAAATTGATGTTGCGGAGTTTGTAAAAGAATATCCTGGTATATTTATTGAATCTAATGAACTTTTAAACAAAATAACTAAAAGTAAAGAGTTTCGCCAACATTTAAAGAATCTAGAAGATTAAATTTAAGTATTTTGAGTCGACAAAAATCGACATATTTATAAATAAAACAGCTCTTAAATATACCTAGGGGTTATCAAATGCACAAAGAATTAAAGAGATTTGTATTTCTGTTATTTTGTTTGATTTTTCTTTCAACAGTTTTTGCGTCTCCGTCTGTTATTTTTCATAGCCCGCAAGATAGTGATATTTTTAATTATAATACTATTTTGGTTAATTTTACCGTTGCAAATGCAACGAGTTACACTGTTTCATTTGGTGGTGATTTTAGTGATAGTTTTACTGACCAAAATTATTTTAATAATACGATATTAGGAGATGGTATTCGGATTATAACAGTTAATGCAACAAATTCAACTAGCGGGATATCAAATATATTTACTGCTTCTTTTACCGTTGACACCCAACCGCCAGAAGTAAACATAACAGCTCCATTGAATAAAACATATTACATTACAAATCTTACGCAGGATAATATAAGTTTTGAATTATTTGCAAATGATAATGTTCGATTACATACCTTTTGGTATACGTTAGGTATTGTTGGTGGGGCTTCAATAGACGATGACTCATTACAAATGCAAACAAATACGTCTTATACTTGGATATTTAATAGATCATTTGTAAGTCCCTCCAACCAATACAATCTAACAGTATCTACAAATGATACGGTTGGTTTAGATGATTCACAAACGGTTATATTCACAGTCATTCAAGATGACACTCCACCTATTTTTAATATAACAAGTCCAAAAAACAATTCGTATTTTAATATATTTACCATTCCAATTTTATTCTCAATTAATGATAGTGAATCAAATGTCAAGTCATTTTCATTTCAAACTTCAGTAGGTTCTGATGTTTTAACAAATAATACGAATGAAACCACTGTTGCATATGAAATTGATGGACAAAAAAACATAACTTTTTTTGCTGAAAATAATGCAGGTTTAAAGACAAATTTAACTCATTATTTTACAATAGATACGACAAAACCAACAATAACTGTTTTTTCACCAGAAAATAATACATTTTCAACAGCATATAACGATACGAATGTTACGCTTAATATAAGTGCAAATGATTTAAATGGGGTAAACAAGTTATACTACTATCTTAATAATAATCAATCAGACCGGTACAATTTTACAGTATCTGATGGGTTTGTTATAAATCAAAGTGAAAGTAATGTTACGAAATGGAGTGAATTTACTGATGAAGAATTTACACTTATAACTTTTGTTGCAATTGATGTTGCAAATAATACATTTACAAATTCCGTTAATTTTAGTGTTATTGATCCATCGGTAGGACATCCAAATATAACTATTATTAAACCTGAAAATTTAGTTAATAGTTCTTCGGTTGATTTCCAGATTAATGTGAGTGATAAATCAGGTATAGATAAAGTTATTTGGCTGAGCGGTAATTTATCAATAGCGCCAAGTCCTTTTTGTGAAGGTAATGAATTGAAAACAAAACTATGTGATATTATCTTATCAAGTGTATCTGATGGTTTTTATTCTGAAACATTTCAGGTTAATGATTCTTTTGGGAAAATAAGTAATGCGACTGTGAATTTTACAGTTGATACAACGCCACCTGCTATTGACATTTTATTTCCAGTAGATGCTCAAGAGTATAATACAACAATTTTGAATATAAATATGAGTTTGTTTGATGAAGTAAGTATAAAAAATGCATCATTATACATAAATGGTGTGTTAAACCAAACAAATGAATCAATTGGAAATTTTACAAACCCTGTTGAGCAGGTTTATTGGAATATAACAGATTTTGATTTTACAGTTTTTGATAAAGAAGTTGTAAACATCACAGTTGAGTCATATGATATCAGTGGGAATAAAAATACACAAACTATTTCATTTACGCCATATCAACCTGGATTAAATCCTCCAAATGTAACGATTTTAAGTCCGAACCAAAATGTAACTGGAAATCGGAACATTACATTCTTATTCAATGTAACTGGTAAAGGTTATATAGATGAAATTAGTTATTTGGTTAAAGATGTACATACTAATAATACAGTTATTTCAACAAATACAAATGTTGTTGGCGATGAAAAACAAGAATTATGGCCAAATGTTCAAACAGAAATTACGCAAGGTGATGGCGCATATACACTATTTGTAACTGCGGTAGATGTTTTTGGTGATGAAGGCTCACAGAATTTTACATTTTCAATAGATGAAACACCACCAACGGTAAATATAACTTCCATAAATGAAAGTCAATTATTTAATACGACACAAATAGACATTAATTTAACGTTTGAAGATATGTTTGGTGTTAAAAATGCAACATATGTTATTTATACTCCCGAAAAGAATATAACTCCTGAAAATAATTCGATTTCTTTTGGAGAAAGCAGTACTGAATTTTGGAATATTTCAAATGTAAATCTGTCGCGATTTGATGCTTTTCCATTACGAATAAACATTACTGCCTATGATGTAAATGGAAATAAATTATTTGCGCAACGAGAATTTCGGGCATATGATCCAAATACAAATGAACCGATAATTACTATATCAAATCCATTAGAAAAAGTTTACAAAAATAGTACAATCTTTTTAAATTTAACAGTAACAGATAACTATCAAATTTCGTTAGTTTCATATACAATACAAAATTTATGGAATAATACAAATGTTGTTGCCAATACAAATATATTAGTTAATGACGATACTTATACCGTTAATTCATTTCCAAACGTTTTTACAGATGGTGAATATCAAATTAATGTTACTGCAATTGATGATTTAAATAGAACATCTCATAAACTTTTAAATTTCACTGTTGATGTTACAAAACCAGTAGTAACTATTCATTCTCCAAATCAAAATCAAAATTACACTGATAAAACAGCTCAAAACATAAATATAACTATTTTTGATGATTTTAATTTAACAAATGTAACTGTTTTTTTGAATAATAATCTTACAGGTAAGACTTCAATAACAAATCCGATTTTGTATTATAACGATTCAATAATTAATGATACAGTTTCATTTTCATTTACAGAAGATTTTAATGAGTTTGATGAAGAATTATTAAATATTTCAATTTTAGCGTATGATAGTAATGGATGGCTACAAAATAAATCACTGTTCTTTCGTGTTATAAATATGAGTACGAATAAACCGAATATCGATGTAATCTCGCCAATTCAAAATGGGTTTTATAATACTGAAGATATATCAATTATCATAAATGTCAGTGATAATACGTTATTAAAAAGCGTTCGTATAAAAGAAGACAGTGTTGCATTATGTCAAAATATAAACCAACAAAATTTTAGTTGTACAAATGATTTTTCAGAGTTAGCAGATGGTATATATACAAAAACATTTGTTGTTCGTGATCAATTTGATAAGAGTACAGAGGAGACCGTTTCGTTTACAGTAGATACGACAAAGCCTCAAATAACGTTGTTAGATGAATTATCACAAATCACTCCTGTTTTCAATACATCAAATGTGTCAATTATCGCAAATATTACAGATAATATTAATATCTCACATGTTTGGTATTATTTTGATGGGAATGAGACGAATACAACAGTAAATGATATGGCTTATGGTTCTAATGAGTTTTTATTAAATAAAACATATAATTTAACTGATTTGATGAATGGATTAGAAGTAATGAATCATAATATCACAATTTACGTGAACGATACGACAAATAATGTCTATAATTTGAGTAAAAGTTTTAAGATTGAATTGCCTGATACGCAAAAACCTTTTGTGGAAATATTACAACCAAATAGCACGCTTATTTTTGTGAATAGTGTTATGATGGGAGTAAATGTCTCGGATAATCGCAATGAAAGTGATTTAACAGTTGAATGTACAAGAGTTGGTTTTGGTTCAGTTGATTGTGCGAATTCAAATCCTATTTTCACAGGCATACCGGAAGGAATTCATTATTTTCAAGTCAATGCAACTGATGCAGCAGGAAATTGGAACGCAACAACTGTCAATGTAACAATTGATTTATTTGATCCAATAATTACAATTTATAATCCACAAAATAATGTTAACTATAATGAAACAACACTGTTGTTAAATTTTTCAACAAGTGATAGATTTAATTTATCGTATATAAGTTATGAACTGTTTTATGCGAATAATAACACAATCATTCATTCACAAATATTAAAAAATGCGAGTAATATTTCTTCAAATTTACACATAAATGATTCAGCGATTCCCGCGTTATATAGTTATACGAATGATTCTATAACATTGGCAAATCAAACATCTTATAAGGTTCAAATAAATGTAACAGACACAAACAATCGTTCATCAACTCAAACTCTTTTTTTTGGAATTAATACGGATAATACTGCGCCTCCTATTTTAAATATATCTGGTCCAATTAGCGAAAAAATATATACGAATGCAAATGGCCAATTATTAATTAATTTTACTGCAACAGATTTATTTGTGAATGTTTCACATTTATGGTTTGAAATAGGCGGTGTTTCATATGTTCCACAAGATATAAAACCATACAATATTAGCGAACCTGATTTTGTTGTAATGCGGACATTCACACAAGATAAAAAATATGAGATTGAATTTTTTGCAAATGATACGGAAGGTTTAATCTCAAACGAATTAGTTGAATTTTATTTTGATAGAAAAGCACCTAATATAACAATATTATCGCCTGATTCAATTGTATATACTGAAAATGTTACGATTAATGTAACCGCATTTTCAAATTCAGTTAAAACTGGTTTATCTGATGTTTCTCGATTTTGGGCAACAACAAATAAAACAGGAGAGTTTGGTCCTTTTAATTCGACTGATAATGAAACGCTCATTTTTAATTTAACAAATTTAGTTTTGAATACGCCTTATGAAATCACATTATATGCAAATGATTCGGTAAATAATACAAACATAATTAAAATTAATGTAACATATGTGCAAGATTCAATCAAACCAAATCTTACTGTTCATAGTCCACAAGAAAATGAAGTATTTAATACAACAAAAAATGTACTATTTAATATTAGTGTAAGTGATGATGTTTCATTACCGCAAAACATTTTAAGGCAAATTAATCTTGGAAATGGTACAACATTAGTTTACAATGAATCATTTAACCATATTTTGGCAAATGGTAATTACACACTTAATTTTACTGCAACCGATGAAGCGGGAAATATAAATTGGACTTCATTTAATATTACTGTGGATTTTAATGGTATGGATTTAATAATCAATAGTCCATTAAATATAACATATAATACGACAAGTATCTGGGTAAATGCAACTGCGCTTGATTCCTCATCCGAAAATGTTTCGTATATGTGGGTAACAAATGAAACAAATGATGTATTGGGAATTGTACAAAACAGTTCGCTTTCACAACTAATCACATTTGCGAATAATAAAACACATACGTTAACATTTTGGGTTAACAATACTTTAAATGAAACGATATCTCAAAATAGGACTTTTAGTGTTAAAATAAATGAAACAACTCCTTTACCAAGTTCAAAGCCGAATATCACTGTAATAAGTCCATTAAATAATTCATACTATGGCACGAATCAAATACTTATTGAGTTTGAAGCAGATGATGCAGACACACTCTATTTTTACAATACAACGAATAATCAAACCTATACTGCACCAACAGTAATTAATTTATCTGATGGTGAATATGAATTAATATTTTATGCGAATAATAGTGTAGGGGTGAGTTCTGCATCACACGAGATTTTTATTAATACAACGCCATTACAATACACGTTATTTGATCAACCAAACTCAACTCATCAAAATATTACAAAACTTGAAATTCCAATAAATATTTCATATAATAGGAATATTACGGATGCATCATATATGATAGGGAGTACAACAATTGATGCAAGTGAATTTATAACAAGTGACACGTTATTAGGTTCAGTATATATTTTAGAATATGGAGTATTTAATATTACATTTAGTGCTGAAGATAGATTTGGATTTGTGAATCAAACAACAGTACAAGTAAATGTAAGTTTAGACTCACAACAAATAAGTCAAAATACAGAGGGTACGATTGTTGGAAATACAACTAATGTTGCAACAAATCAGGAAGATATTATGATTTTTGTCAATGGAAGTGATAATTTGACTCAGAATACTTCGCAAAATCCAGTAAGCGTTCAAATAAAATCATCTTCAAATACACCACTTGTTTCATATAGTGATAATTTAAGTCAATCTCCTTTGAATCTTACAAGAATAATATTACAATCAAGTCAAAAAGAAAATAAAGCAAGCATTTTTGTGAAAGGTTTACAATTAAGTTCGGGTGTGACTAAATCATTGTTTATCAATTTAACTGGTGATTTAACAAAACATAATAGTATTTGTATTAAAGATGCATCATTTACCTCAATATCACAGTTTTCAGCAAATTGTGATGCAGCAAATGAATATTATGTAGTATTAAACGATTCTTCAACAATTCCAAGTCAATACACCATTACAAATAGTAGTTCGACATTATACAATATTTCAGGTTTAACATATTCAGGGGTAACTCAGATGTGTACAGTTGATTGGCAAGTTGGTTCGTGGGGTAGTTGTTCAGGTTCAACACAGACACGAACAGTTGTAGATCTAAATAGTTGTGGGCTAACAACGAATAAACCTAGTACAACGCAGAGTTGTACAACAAGTAGTCCTGGCGGTAGTCCGGGTAGTGGTAGTCCTGGAAGCGGTTCAAGTGGAAGCGTCTCAATTCCTCCTCCTTCACAATCAGAAGAAACTGATGAAGATGTTGAGAATACAACACAAGAAGAATCATTATCGAATCAATCAACACCAACTCCAAGACCTCAACAACCTCCTCAGTCAGAAACTGAAGATGAAACTGAAGATGAACAAACAGATTCTTCCATTTTATCAAGAATTATCTCTTCATTTAATGTTTTAATAGTGCTTGTCGGAATATTCATGATTGTTGGTATTGTTGGTGCAACTGTTGTAATTTCAAAGAAAAGCAAGAAGACTGTTTCTAAACAAAACCAACCACCGATTAGTGTTTCATTATCCCAAGATCCATATCCGCAACTAACCGCGTATATGAAACGAGAATTGCAAAAAGGTATTAGTGAAAAACGTCTTCGAGAATTTTTATTAACAACAGAATGGAGCAAAGATGATATCGAACGTGCTTTCACTCGAATAAAAGGTACTAAGTAATTAGTCAATACTCCTTACTTCTTGCGTCCAGAGAAGACCAATGTTTACAATATTTTTAGAGAAATCTTGTGAAATTCTGTATGTCTTTTTATATAAATTAAAATGTATTAAACCCATGCTTTTCATGGGAGTTAAGATTCGATCATAAAATTGACGTTTATTATATGCAAGCTTGACAATTTTTCCCCGATAACCAGGTTCATCAATTTCAGTTTCCAAAATACCTTCATGTAATTTTGTTGCAAAATATGACATTTCAGTCTTATTTATTTCTCCACCATTTTGTTTAATGAAGTCTATTAAAACCTTTGCAACAATTTTTTGTTGTGGTGTTGCAAATATAATTTCATAAATATCTTCCGGCAAATTAAATTGATCAAATAGTATTACCATTATGTCATTTCCCCAAACAGTATGGTGTAGAGTATCAAACCTATATAAATATTACTATTCCTATACTAACCAGAGATTTTTTATATTAGTATACATAATCAGGTGTTTAGATGAAAAAAGAGCTTAATTCTATGTCAAAAACAGTAGTGATTTCTTTGGGTGGTTCAATTATTGTAAAAAATACAATTCAAGTTGAATATTTACGGTGTTTTGTGCAAATGATATCTCAAATTTTAGTAAAAGGATATTCGTGTTGTATAGTAATTGGTGGCGGAAAAACTGCTCGAACATACATTCGAGGTTTAAATGAGGCTACTAAATTATTAGACGTTTCTACGCAAAATTTTAATTCGGCTGATTGGTTGGGTATTCAGTCAACTAAGTTAAATGCACAACTCGTAAAAGAAATAATGGTTGCGTATTCACAAAAAGAGTCTCATATTCAAGTATTTCCAAAAATATTAAACACGCTAAAAAAATTAGATACAAAAAAATATAATGTTTTTTTTGCATATGGAATGAAACCTGGTTCATCTACAGATTATGTTGCAACTCGGTTTGCAAAACATTTGGATGCTAAAACAGTTTATAATCTTACGAATATTGATTATGTGTATGCAAAAGATCCTCGAAGTAATTCAAATCAAAAACCAATTAAAAATTTGTCTTGGAAAGAATATTTTGCAATAATTGGTGTAGATTCGTGGTCTGCTGGTTCGCATTCACCTTTTGATATTATTGCAAGTAAATATGCATATAAAAATGGATTAAAAGTTGTTATTGTGAATGGTCAGGATTTGAAAAGCGTCAGATTATTTTTAGAAGAAAAGAATGGCAAAGGAACAGTGATTGAGTAATGATATATAAATGTACTAGTTTGCAACATTAATAAATTATAGTGCCTTGAAGTAAAATCACAAAATTGGTCGATTCATGAGAAAATCTTTTTGATTTTCTGTGCGTGAAAAACTTGCAGTTTTTCCTTGTATGCAGAGTAATTTCGGCAAGATGGACAACTGTCTTGAAAGCATCGCACTATAAAGAACTTTTGTCGCAAACTATACAAAAGTAAGGTTTATAAATACTGAGTGCTGGTGTTATAATAATGGGTCAAACTACAATTCTGGATAATATATTGCAAGGTGATGATATTTCTTGGCAAGCTATGATTATGGATGCAGTCAAATCTCATGAGATGAATCCATGGGATATAGACTTGAGCGCCTTAGCGGCTGAGTTTTTAAACAGATTAAAAAATTTAACTGAGATGAATTTTAAGTTATCAGGTAAAGTTGTTCTTGCATCTGCATTATTGTTAAAATTGAAATCTCAACGATTTGTATCGGAAGATATGACTATTTTAGATCAACTTATTTCTTCAGCTGAACGGCAAGATGAAGAGTTTTTAGATGATTTTTCAATGGATGACGAATCATTAGAATCACAAGATGATACATCCCAGACAGAAGAAACGTATACGTTGCAAAAGCGAACTCCGCAGCCGCGAAAACGAAAAGTTTCGGTATATGATTTAATTGATGCATTAGAACAAGCGATTGAAGTGAATAAACGAAGACAAATTCGAAATTTACCACTTGATATTCCGCAAGTTCACATTCCACAAAAACAATTTGATATTTCATCATCTATGGATCTTGTTCACACTGCTATTAAAGAGTATTTCTCAAAAAATAAACATAAACCATTAACATTTTCCCAACTCATTCCCTCAAAATCTCGAAAAGATCAAATTTACACTTTTATTCCATTGCTGCATCTTTCGAATTCGCAACAAATAGATATCCATCAAGACGAGCATTTCGGTGATTTTTTTATTCAGCAACCAGCTCAAGAACTTCGTCAAGAACTGCAATTAGATTCAAAATCTTTGTAGATAAGTATGTTTGGTATATATACCTTGCATTTATTGACAATTACTTTTATAAATACATTCAGTTTCTGTATTTACTATGAAACATATTCAAAAAATTGACATTCTCGGTTCAGATAATGTTGGATTATACATTGCAGCATCTGATACTTATACAATTATTGGAATGTCAGTTAGAGAAACTGATATTGAAGATATTAAGGTTGTCTTACAAACACCGATTTTACAGACAACAATATGTGGCACGTCATTAGTAGGAATTTTTATTTATATGACGGATGAATATATTTTTGTTCCTGATATTGCATTTGATTTTGAAGTAACTTCGTTGCAAAAAACCGGATTAAAAGTTGTTTCGGTTCCAACAAAACTAACTGCTCTTGGAAATAATATGATTTATAATAACAAAACGCTTTTTGTCAGTAAAGAATTTGAAGATTCGGCTATTGAAGCGATAAAAAACAGCGTTGATGTTCAAGCAGTCCATCGTGTTGAAATTGCGGACACAGATGTTGTCGGTTCATGCATCGCATTCAATAAAAAAGGGGGAATCGTGCATCCCCAAGCGTCAGATTCAACATTAGACTTATTTGAGGAAGTATTACAAATACCCTTAACAAAAGGAACAGTAAATATGCAGTCCCCGTACATAAAAAGCGGTTTAGTTCCAAATTCAAATGGTTTTATAATAGGTAAAGCAACGAGTGGTTCAGAATTGGTACATATTGATGAAGCGCTTGGATTTTTAGATGAGGAAGATGAGTAACGAAAGAAAAGATATTCAAACTTTGCATAATCGTTTTGATATGATTCAAAAACAAATTGAGTTTTTAGTTTCGCAGTTAGATTTTATTGAAGAAAAAACACAATCATTTCAAAACGCAATACATATATTGAGCGAAATCACTTCTCAAAATGAATCTCAAACATTTGTTGAAATCGCAGATGGTATTTATATTCCTGCAAAAATCGGAGAAATTTCATCGTGCGTTCTTACTGTAGGTGCACAAGTTGCAGTTTCAAAAACAAAAACTGAAACGGTGGGTGTATTAGAAAAACAAATTCAAGAGTTGCAATCATATAAAATACAATTTGAAAAACAATTAGAAAAACTTGAAAAAGATTTAGATGAAACACAACAAAAAATAACTGAGGTTCACCATGTTTAAATTTTTAAAAGATAAAATTAAATCAGCAGTTTCTTCTTTTAGTAAAAAAGTAGATGAGAAAGCAGAAGAACAAGTTGAGGAAATTTCAAAACCAGTTGAGAAAATTCAAATGCAACCTGAAAAAAAAACTGTTCAAAAACAAAAATCAGATTCAAAATCAGATTCAAAACCAGATTCAAAGCTTCCCAAAAAAGAAGTCTTGGTAGATAAACCAAAAAAATCCGATGTTATAATTCAAAAAAACCAAGAATCGCAAACTGTTGTTAAAGAAAAAAAAATTCAAGAAAAACAATCTAAACCAGTTGAAGAAATGATTCAAGAACAAAAATCAGAAATTGAAGTTGTTGCACAATCGGCTGTTAAAAAAAATGAAACAATAGAAGAATCTGAACCTGTTTCGGTTGAAAAACAAGCTGAGAAAAAAGGTTTTTTTTCACGTTTTACAGAAAAAATAACAAAGAAAAAATTATCACTGGAACAGTTTGAAGAATTATTTTTTGATTTAGAAATTGTTTTGTTAGAAAATAATGTGGCAGTAGAAGTTATTGAAAAACTCAAAATTGATTTACAAAAAAAACTCGTTAATAATGCAGTTGAGCGAAGTAAAATATCAACGGTTGTACAAGAAACATTGCACAAAAGTATTACAGAAATTTTAACATTTGAAAAAGTAGATATACTCAAAAACATTTCAACAAAAAGACCATATATTATTTCGTTTATTGGGGTAAATGGTTCGGGTAAAACGACTCATCTTGCAAAATTTGTACAATTATTACAAAACAATAATATTTCTTGTGTTGTTGGTGCGTGTGATACATTTCGAGCAGCAGCTATTCAACAGTTGGAAGAACACACAACACGACTTGGTGTGAAGTTGATAAAACACGATTATGGTGCTGATGCTGCAGCTGTTGCATTTGATGCAGTCGCACATGCAACAGCAAAAAAAATAGATGTTGTATTACTTGATACCGCAGGACGTTTACATTCTAATTCAAATTTGATGGATGAACTTCGAAAAATAAATCGAGTTGTAAATCCTGATTTTACGTTTTTTGTTGGAGAAAGTATTACGGGAAATGATTGCATTGAACAGGCAGTTAAATTTGATGAAGCTGTTGGTGTGAATGGGATTATCTTAAGTAAGGCAGATATTGATGAAAAAGGCGGAGCTGCTATTTCTGTGTCGTATGTGACTAAAAAGCCGATTGTGTATTTTGGTGTGGGACAAATGTATGACGATTTAGAAGAGTTTGATAAAGAAAAAGTTATGCAAACACTTGGTTTGTAATAATGTTTATAAACCCTAAATAATCTGAATTAAATAAATGGACACAAATATTATTTTTATTACGGTTGGTATTGTCATTTTTATTGGTTTTTTAGCTGAATTGCTTTTTAAACGAACAAATATTCCTGATGTGTTAATTTTAATATTTATTGGTATAATTATAAAAGTTTTTTTTGGTATTCAACCATTACAAGATTCCGTTATAGCTGAATTGTTTATTACATTTGCATTACTCTATGTTCTATTTCAAGGTGCGTTAAAAATACAGTTAAAAAAATTACTGAAAAGTATGACAACTGCAACAAAATTAACTTTAGCAAATTTCTTTCTTTCAGTAGCTGGTATAATGGGTATTTTAATTGTGTTTGGATTTGCGTGGGAAATATCACTTTTAATGGGAACAATTCTAGGTGGAACATCAGCAATTGTCACTGTTCCAATTTTACAAAATATTGTTTTAAAAGAAAAGTATTCTTCATCTTTAATGCTTGAATCAGCATTTAGTGATGTATTATGTATTGTTGGTTCATTAGCAGTTTTAGGTTTTATTCAAACGGGTATTATGGCACCTGAAACATTGTTTCAATCTGCGCTTGTTTCAATATCGCTTGGTGTTGGTAGTGGTGTTTTTGCAGGAATTTTATGGACTCTTCTTTTGACAAAATTTAAGTCGTTATCGCAAGCATATATGGTTACAATTGGCGCATTATTAATATTATACTCCTTAGTACAAACGCCATGGATAGGAGGAAGTGGTGCATTGGCATGTTTAGCGTTTGGTATTGTTGTTGGCAATTCAAAACAATTTTTATCTTTTTTTCAAAAACCAAGTGATGATGAAACTGTTCATCCAGTTTTCGATCATAGTGCGCTAAGTTTTTATTCGGAAATTTCTTTTTTACTCAAAGTCGTTTTTTTTGTGTATTTAGGTATGTTAATTGATTTTACGAGTATTTCGATTATCATGATGGGGCTTGTGATAACAGTAGTTTTGTTTTTTATCAGACCTATGGTTATATATACTGCATTCATAAAAGATAAACCAAGTGTAACGGAGAGAACAATTCTTGAAGTTATGGTTCCAAAAGGTTTAGCGGCAGCCGTGCTTGCGCAATTAATATCACTTCAATTATCTGAGTATGTTGAGTTTGCAAGTATTGCCGGAATGTTAGGTAATCTTGCATTATCTGTTGTTTTTTTTAGTATTATTTTGACATCAATTTTAGTTTTTGTCACGGAGAAAAATTGGTTTGGTGGTTTGTATCATCCATTAAAACGAGATATACTTGTTGAGAAAAAATGACACAATACTTTTTATATCGAACACTGCAAAGCGGAAAAACAATATTTCTAGATAGCGACTTTTTAGGTGGAGATATTTCAACGATTTCACCCAAAGATTTGTGTATTTGTTATGAACCAACAACATTACATATTGTAGGTATTTATGAATATGGTGCTGATTTTTTTATACAAATACAAGAAAATTCTACCGGATTAACAATTCGTGATTGTTATGCAGACTTTTCATTTGTTGAAACTATCAATAAAAAGACGAGTCGAATGTTTAAAAAAAAATCGCGAAAAATAACTCGCGAAGATTTTGATGCGGTTCAAAAAAAACTTTAATTTTCTTCTTCTTCTTCACCAAAATCAAGTAGGGATTTTGCTTTAGACATCTCTTTTATTCCAATTTTACTGATACTTACCATCAGTATAGAATATTATGAAACTCTGTTTATAAAGAGTGTGGGAGTTGAATATATCTTATTAAAACTGTATACTTTAACCTATACTTTATCAGATTTTTTCACATCAAAGAGTGATTTTGTGCTAGTAAGTTTTACTTCACCAGTTTGCGCATCTATTTTGACATTGAGTGTTTTCCAAGCTAGTGTTACTGCAGTAAGGTTCCAAACAGTTCCAATCATTGGGATGTGTTGGAGGAGAAAAATAGTCGTTGTAATTCCACCTTGTTTTTGTTCTTCAACGACTTTGAGTAAAATGTCTTCTGCTTCTTCTTTTGTGATTGTAACTTTTTTAATATCAAGTGGAAGCACTTGTTGATTTGGTTCTTTTGCAAGTTCGGTGTGATTTTCTTGGATGATTTTAGTGTTATGAACTATGAAGTTAACTAGTTCTTGACTTTTTTCATCGATAAACCCAAAATGCCAGTCATTTTTTGCTTTAGAATCTTTTAAGAAAAAACAATGTGCGAGTTTATATTGTGGATTTTGTGTAATCCATTCGGTGAATTTTGGACTCTGTGTTAATGTTTTATATGCGTCTATGTTCATGTGTTTGAATAAAATCTGCGTATTTATAAGTTTTTGGTGTGAACCGATAACTTACTAATACAACTGACTAACACAAAAGTAACCTTTAAAAAGAAACTCGTATTCTTTGAAAATATGGAAGATAAATGCATGCGTTCGCCAATCTGCGCAGTAGTCGGACATGTAGATCACGGTAAATCATCTATTTTAGATTTTATTCGAAACACAAATATTGTTGCAAATGAAGCCGGTTCAATTACTCAAGCAATTGGTGCATCAATTATTCCAATTGAAGTCATTAAAAAAAAATGCGGTGATTTGGCAAAACAAATGAAACTAACATTTACAATCCCAGGATTATTATTTATTGATACTCCTGGTCACGCAGCGTTTTCCAGTTTACGAAAACGTGGTGGTTCTTTAGCAGATATTGCAATTGTTGCTGTTGATATTAAAGAAGGGTTTAAACCACAAACAATAGAGTCTATTAAAATATTACAAGAATCAAAAACACCATTTATTATTGCGGTAAATAAAATCGACACGCTTAATTCATATAAAACACAATCTCAAACTCAAGAAAAATCAGTTCTTGCAAATATTGCAAAGCAAACACCGCAACTGCAGAGTGAGTTTGAAACAAAAATGTATGAAATTGTACAAAAATCATACGAATTAGGTTTTCCTGCTGAGCGTTTTGATCGGGTTTCTGATTTCACAAAAGAAGTAGCACTTGTTCCAACGTCTGCACTTAAAGGGGATGGTATGCCTGAGTTATTATTAGTACTTTCTGCATTAACACAAAAATATCTAGAGCAAAAACTTCATATGAGTGCAAACGGTCCTGCAAAAGGAACAATTTTAGAAGTTAAAGATGAAATAGGTATGGGAACTGCACTCGATGTTATTATTTATGATGGAACGATTTCAGTAAATGATATTGTTGTTATTGGTGATTTAGAAGAACCAACAGTGACAAAAGTTCGCGGATTATTTGTACCTTCTTCGATGAGCGATATGAGAGATAAAAAAGGAAAATATGTGAGCGTAAAATCAGTTTGTGCTGCAACGGGTGTTCGAATTTGCGGTTCAAATTTAGATCGGGTCAAAAGCGGTATGCCAATTGCCGTTTGTACTCAAGAAAATGTCGCAAAAGTTCAAAAAGAAATAATGAAAGAAATTCAATCGATGCAATTAGAGTTAGATGAAAAAGGAGTTATTGTCAAAGCTGATACGATTGGATCATTAGAAGCATTAGTAACATTACTCAAACAAGAAAATATTCCTGTTCGTGAAGCTTCCGTTGGCGAGATTTCAAAACGTGATTTATTAGAAATTGAAGCAAATTTGCAAACGGATGAAGACAATGCAGTATTACTTGGATTTAACATCAAAAAACCCGTTCAAATACCAAAAGGTACGCAAGTTTTTGTTGCTCCTGTTATTTATGAATTAATTGAAAAGTTTGTTGAATGGCGAAAAGAAAAGTTTGCACAAAAAGAACAACAAGAAATTTCATCATTACCAAAGGTCGGATGTTGTAAATTTTTGGATGGATGTGCGTTTAGACAAAATAATCCCGCAGTTTTTGGAGTTGAAGTCTTGCAAGGTGAAATAACAAAAAACATGCTTTTGATGAAAAAAGATGGTTCACGAGTAAATCAAGTCTCAACAATTCAAGAAAATAACAAGGATGTTTCAAACGCACAAAAAGGTGCACAAGTCGCAATATCAATCTCAGGTGTTACAATTGGTCGACAAATTGATGAAGGCGATATATTCTATTCGATGATTTGCGAAAGTGATTTTTTGAAGATGAAAGAAAAAAAACATCTGCTAAATGAAGAGCAAAAAAATCTTTTAAAAGAAATTGCAGAGATTAATCGAAAACAAAACCCTGTTTGGGGATTAGATGAGTAAAATGTAATTATGAATTATTTTTACACAATATTTATAAATCCAATTTTATGTTCATATCGTATTTAGGAGGTAATAATTATGATAGCATGGATTATAGGGGGTTTAATTGTACTATTTGTTTTATTCGTATGGCTTTTATACAATAGTTTAGTTCAATTAAAAAACCAAGTAGAAAACGCATGGGCTCAAATTGATGTCCAATTAAAAAGACGAGCAGATTTAATTCCAAATCTCATTGAAACTGTGAAAGGATATGCTAAACATGAAAAAGGTGTTTTAAATGATGTAACAAAGGCACGTACACAATTAATGCAAGCTGATTCAGTGTCTGAAAAAGCTGATGCGGACAATATGTTGAGTGGAACATTAAAATCATTATTTGCAGTTTCAGAGAATTATCCTGACTTAAAAGCGAATCAAAACTTTTTGCAATTACAAGAAGAACTGTCTGGAACAGAGAATAAAGTCGCATATGCTAGACAACACTATAACGATATGGTTATGACTTTTAACACAAAAATTCAGATGTTTCCAAACAATATTTTTGCAAATGCGTTGAGTTTTTCACAAAAAGATTCTTTTGAAGCAAGTGAGCAAGAACGAAAAAACGTAAAAGTCTCTTTTTAGAGACTCTTTTTATTTTAAAAAAAGATGAGCCAAAAAACCAATTTTTACAGCCAAATTCGAAGAAATAATTTTAAGACTGCACTTTTATTCATATTATTTTTTGTTTTGATATTAGGTCTTGGTTGGCTTGTTGGATTTTACTTTGATAATATTTATGTTGGTTTAATTATCACACTTATTATAGCAAGTATGTATTCAGTTGTTGCATATTTTTTTGGAAGCCAAATGATTCTTAAACTGA
Source organism: uncultured Methanosarcinales archaeon (assembly GCA_964624275.1). Lineage (GTDB taxonomy): Archaea > Nanobdellota > Nanobdellia > Woesearchaeales > DATGWN01 > CAZUXP01. The sequence continues at coordinate 33,106 of CAZUXP010000002.1, read as the reverse complement.
TGGGTGCAAAAGAAGTAAAAAAATCTGATTATCCTTATTACGTTAATACTGTTGAAGGGTTGGCAATTGCTGCTGGTATTCCGACACCAAAAGCATATATTATTGATACACCTGCATTAAACGCTTTTGCAACAGGGAGAGATCCAAGTCATGCGGCAGTAACAGTAACAAAAGGTTTACTTGAAAAATTAAATCGTGAAGAGTTAGAAGGCGTTGTTGCACACGAAGTTGCACATATTAAAAATTATGATATTCGAACAATGCTTATAGCAGGCATTTTAGTTGGTATTGTGATTATTTTATCAGATTTTATTTTTCGAGTTGCAATTTTTGGTGGTAGTAATCGTCGTAGTGGGAGCGATGGTCGTATGATGCTTATTTTATTAATTGTTGGTATTCTACTAGCAATTTTAGCGCCTTTTGTTGCGTATGCAATTAAACTTGCAATTAGTCGAAAACGTGAATATGTTGCAGATGCCGAAGGTGCACGACTTACTCGGAATCCGCCGGCATTGGCTCGTGCATTAGAAAAAATAAGCGGTGATTCGCATAATTTTGCACAAGCATCATCTGCAAATGAACATATGTTTATCTCAACTCCAAAAACAAAAAGTTTTTTTTCTAAGATGTTTTCAACTCATCCACCGATTAAAGAACGAATTGCATTGTTGAAAAATATGTGATTGGGTTGTTTGTTATTCTTATTTTTAAGTTGAATAGATAATACTATATATACAACTATAGAAAAATATACGAAGTTACTTTTTCAACTAAGTAGTATGGCTTACAAATCAATTAAAATCAAGGAAGAGAATTATAAGTTTTTATTGCAGGAAATATTTCTGAGGAGAGTACGCAAAAAATGATTGCATTATTGCAAACTGTTCGATTTGTCATACTAGTGGGAGAATCATCACAAAATATCAAAAGCATTTTGGTATTATACCTGAGTTGAAAGTTATCTCGTATTGACTCACAAATAATCACATTCATTCACAGATAACACTTGTGCATTATCAAACCCGTTAAATACAATTCGATTTACGCAACAATTTTTCTGCTCATACGTTTTATCATACACATTCAAACCTTTACAGGTTTCAATAATAGCTTTATTTATACCACCGTGTGCAACTAAAATCAATGAATCATGTGGATGTTTAAAATATAAATATTCAAGCAAAATTTTCGCTCGTTTACAGAGTATATCAAAAGTTTCAGAACCATTGGGTGGATTAATATCCCAATCAGGTAGTACGCTGTGTGGTTGTCCTTCTAATTCTCCTAAATAGGCTTCGCGAAGTAATGGGTTTGTATCAAAAGAAATATTTGGAAATTTTTCTGCAATAATTTCTGCAGTCTCTAAAGCTCGTTTTAAATCACTGGAATAGATGTAATCGATTTTCTCATTTTGCACATATTCAGCAACTTTTTTTGCCTGTTTTCTACCCTTTTTTGTTAAAGAACTTGGTCGATATCCCTGCCAAATTTTTGATTTATTCCCTTCACTTTGTCCGTGTCGTATTAAGATTATGTTCATATTTTGTTTTAGTAATTTCTTTGAGTATTAAAAGGTTTGGAAACCACAAATTTATATATGACTGGGTTTTTAATCTTGTCATGGATTTTATATTAGTCGATACTCAAGAGTTATTTACCCAAACAGTTTCAGTGATACAAACAAAGAATATCTTAGCAATAGACTTAGAATGCGAGAATAATTTGCATTACTATGGTTCATATTTATCGATTATTCAAATATCCTCAAAAGAGCAAAATTGGGTTATTGATGTGTTAGAATTACGAAAAAAAAAGGTTAATCTTAAGCCATTGCTATATGTGTTAACTAACAAACAAATCGTTAAAATATTTCATGATGTAGATTTTGATTTTCGTATTTTAAATTTTGAGTTTCAAATTCGACCGCAAAATATTTTTGATACAAAGGTTGCCGCACAACTTCTTGGAAAAAAAGAACTTGGTTTAGGATCATTATTAGCTGAATATTTCGATGTGCAAAAACAAAAAAAGTTTCAAAAGGCAGATTGGACTAAAAGACCGATTAATTCTGAAATGATTTCATACGCAATAATCGACACGGCATATTTGATTCGGTTATATGATGAGTTTATTAAAGCGCTTGCAGAAAAAAATCGATTATCTTGGGCTCAAGAAGAGTTTTTTGCAATTGAACAAAGAGAATTTGTACATAAAATCCCTGAATTTCTTGATGTGAAAGGCATTCATAAATTACGATCAGATGAAATTGGGGTATTTAAGGAATTGTATCTTGTTCGCGAAAAACTTGCAAAACAGGTAAATAGACCAGTACATTTTGTGTTAAACAATAAATTATTGTTTGAATTAGCAATAACAAAACCATCTAAAGAATATTTTGCAAAATTAAAAGGTGTGCATCCAGTTGTACGAAAAGAAGCTCAAACATTTGCATCCGCAATTCAAAAAGGTTTACAAAACCCGATTCACATTGAAAAGGCAAAACGATTACGATTGAATCAATCACAAAAAGATAAACTTGATGTGTTATTACAAAAACGAGATGTACAAGCAAAAACGCTTCAAATTAATCAGCATATACTTGTAACAAAAGATCAACTTATTCAGTATATTACGCAAAAACAGAGTCTCAAGAAGTGGCAGAAGGAAGTTTTGGGTTTGGATTAGTTTTATAGTCTACAGGTTTATATTTTTGCAAAAACGTATCTTTTTTAACAGTAAACAACGATTCATCCAATGAGTCAATACTTCGACTAGGATCAATGATAGTCATATAGTCTGGTCTTATTTCTTTTGCCAGAAAAATATGTTTGTGTGTATGTCCTTGCACGGATTTTCTTTTGAGATATATTTGCCAATCAAAAAGTGCTGTTTCTTTTATTGCAAGTGTTTGTTCTACACAAGTCATATCTTGTTCTTTTGTTAAATCATATAATGTTTTTGGTTTATTTTCAAAACGTAGATAGTGTTTTATTTTTTCATCTTCTTCATCATCAAATGTAATTAGAAATTCATGAATATTATCTTCGTATAAAAATGGCAGACTTTGACGTAAATTCATATTAATATCTAAAACATTTTCTGCTAAATCGCCTTCATCAGTTGGAATGGTATTCTGTATTTTTTCTGCAATTGATTCATATACGGGTGTAATTTGAATAGTTTTAACTCCTAAAGGAATTATAGTTGTACCTTGAAATCGATGATTATAAACCCAGTATTCATATTGATATATGTTTTTCATTAATTTTTGGTGAAATTTTCATTTCTTCTTAAATGTTCCTATAGAGTAGAATAATTATTTATTTTAAAAATCAAACAAACTTTTTTGGTTTTGTAAAACTTCTAAAACGGGTGATGTATCAAGAATATTTTTTAGTGAAACAGAATGTTTTTTTTGACAAAATTTTTCAATATAAACTTTTAGTAATTGTGAATCTGAAAATTCAAGTGGTTTTTCTAGCAATGTTTTTTTAACCGCTTCACGAACAACCCAAACACCGAGGGATAAATAATATTCGTCTGTGATAAATCTAATACACACAACAGATGCAGTTCTTTTTTTGAGTGCCAAATGTTCTAAAATCGCAACGCGTGCTGCATAATAGCCACCCGCTGTATTTTGTGCGTATTTTGTTCGACCCAATGTTAATTCAAAATCATCTTTTAGTGTTTTATCAGGCAGAATTTCGATAAAATGAAACATAAATGGACCTTCAAAGAATAAAATCAAAAAATGGTTGCCGAGATAATCTGCACTAAATGATGTAAAAGGATGCGTATCTGTTCCAATAATTTTTTCTTGTAATGTTTGAGATAGCGTGTCATCTGTTGCCGTAATTGACCAGCGAGTTGGTACGAGTTTTCGTGTTCGTCCTCGGCCTAAACAACCGACACTAAGTAGTTTAGAGATATGATGTTCATCAACACCTTTTTTGTATAATTCGTGAATTGCAGTTTTTGCACTTGAATCTATATCGTGGAATAATTGTTCCATTCGCTTATCTGTTTTAATATTTTCAACTGCCTGAATTGACTGGAGTTTGGCAGTTGGGCCATACGGAATTGCTTCACCTTGTGATTTGAGTTTTTCAGATTTTAAAAGTTCATAGGTAATTTGCACATCTGCACTTTTTTGTGCCATTGCAATCGTTTTTGCAAGTTCAATACGTGAATCAAATCGTTCAGTGACTGATGTTTGAAATGGTGTGTGAATAAGTTCTTTTCGAAGTTGTAAAACGTTTGGGATTGAGTAATTATGTTTTGCCCAAAATCTAGGATTGTCATGATGATTGTCTTTTTTTGTATTTAAAAACCCGACAGAAATATTAGGATATCCAAATTTTCCAACAAAAACAGATGGTGTTTCTAACTGTTCTTTTTTATTTTCCATATGATATTATAATAACTTCGTATTCTTATAGTTTTGTGTTTTATATGAGATTGTATTTTTATTTGATATTGTGTGTAAAGGGATGATTACTTCTTGATCATTTTTGGTTATAATACTGACAGATGGTTTTTGTTTACGATTTGTTTGAGTGAAAATAGTTGCATTATCAAAAAAAGCAATTGGATTTTTAAGTAAAATAAGATTATAGAGTATTAATAATCCTTGCATCGTGTAAAATTTATATTGCATGAGTGGATTATATATTTGTTTTCGTACTTTTATGTGCTTATATCTTGATATATGCATGAGTCACCCAATATACATTTAACTATACTAATATATAAATATGTCGTTTTTTTGAAAACCGTAACGCTAATAAAGTCAAATAAGAAATGAAATACTATGGATATTCAAAAAATTGTGAAATTTATTGCAGAAAAACTTGCAGTTGACGAAATTTTAATTCAGCAATTAGTAACAAAACCCAAGGAAAAATCATTTGGTGATTATGCATTGCCTGTTTTTCAGCTTGCAAAGGGTCAAAACCCAGTTGAGTTTGCAAAGTCGTGTGCAACCAAACTTGAAGGGAGTTCTGTAATTTCAAAAGCTAAAGCAGTTGGTCCCTATGTAAACTTTTTTTTAGATCAATCAAAAGTTGCACAGGATGTATTAACTCACATTCACACGCGAAAAGATACATATGGATCTCAAATTCAAGAAACTCCTCAAACTTTTGTGATTGATTATTCAGCTCCAAATATTGCAAAACCATTTGGAATCGGACATTTACGAAGTACGGTCATTGGAAATACGATTAAAAACCTACTTTCTTTTTTAGGTCATAATGTAGTTGGACTTAATTATATTGGTGATTGGGGAACACAGTTTGGAAAAGTCATTTATGCTTACAAAACGTGGGGCAATCGTGAAGAACTCCAAAAAGATCCAGTTGCGTATTTGTTAGATTTATATGTGCGATTTCATGAAGAGGCAACAACAAATGATTCGCTAAATGATGAAGCACGAAAAATATTTTCTGAATTAGAAGATAGGAATAAAGAATATTTAGCATTATGGGAAGAATTTCGAAAATTAAGTTTGGATAAATTTGATGAAACATATGATTTATTACAAGTATCATTTGATGAAGTGCGAGGTGAGGCATACTATAACGATAAAATGCAACCTATTATTAGTCAACTTGAAGAAAAAAATCTACTTAAAGAAAGTGAAGGTGCAAAAATAATTGATTTTGCCGATTTTGATATCAAATTACCACCCATTATTATTGTAAAATCAAATGGTGCGTCAACATATGCTTTGCGTGATATAACCTCAGCAATTGATCGAGTTAATTCGTTTGGTGCAGATTATTTACTCTATGAAGTTGGAGCTGAACAAAAATTACATTTTCAACAAGTAATTGCAACATTAAAACTACTGGGATATGAGTGGGCAGATAAAATAACACACATTGATCACGGGTTTTATCGCTTTAAAGATCAAAAATTTTCGACTCGAAAAGGTAATATTATTTTAATGGAAGATGTGTTGAATCAATCTGTTCAAAAGGTTCGCGAGATTATTCAAGAAAAAAATCCTGTATTGGCTGAGTCAGATGAGTTCGAACTAACGGCAAAAGCAATTGGTGTTGGTGCGATAGTATTTTTTGATATGAAAAACGATCGAGTGAAAGACGTGAATTTTGAATGGGATGCAGTGTTAGATTTTCAAGGGGAAAGTGGTCCGTATATCCAATACACACATGCTCGGATTTGTTCGATATTAGATAAACAAAAACCAGTTTTTGATTCTGTTGATTTTACGAAATTAAATGCGGTTGAAGATCGATTTTTACTTAATCATTTATCTGAGTTTGGAGATATTGTGCAAAACTCTGTACAGAATTATAAACCACATATTATTGCGCGATATGTATATGATTTGGCGCAGATGTTTAATGATTATTATCAAAAACATAAAGTCTTAACTGATGATGAATCTATAACAAATGCTCGATTAGTTTTAATAGAGAGTGTTGGACAGGTATTGCGAAATGGATTAGAATTGCTTGGGATTCAAGCGCCAAGACGGATGTAGAAATTGATGTAAGAATTAGTTACGTGATTTTTTCAATATGGTTTTATCAAAACAATATATTTAAAAAGAATAAAAAAATAAGTTTATTTTATGATACCACATACTGAATTAATTATTTCTTTTGGAGGTTAAAAATGAAACCTCTCAAATCCCAAACAGCAACTGAATATTTGATTATTACTGCTGTTGTAATTATTATTGCCTTAATTGTTGTTAATGTCTTAGGTGGTATTCCAGGACTTGGTTCAGGTATTTCTGAACAACAAGCTCGACTTATATTGCAAACCCAAACAATTGGGATTAGTGATTATGCGGTGTCTGATTATGATACAGTGTTTACGTTAACTAATAATCATCCAAATACTGTTCGAATTGATACGATGAGTATAAATGGCGAACAATGTTTATTTTTTTATGGAACTCGTCATCAGATACGTTCGGGACGTTCTTTGGAAATTACTTGTCAGAATGTCTATGAATTAGAATCAGATACTATTTCATGGCCGATTCAAATAAATTGGACTGATATTTCAAATGATGCTTCATATAGCCAAGAAGGCGATGATGTGTTATTGGTTGGTTCTGTTTCGAATAAGTATTTGAATACGATACAATCCAATAATTATTGGAATGACTCTATTGATGGTTGTCATGATGATTCAGTTAATCCGATTCCGATTTGTACTTGTGTTGATTTGAATAAAACTAGGGATAATTTAGATGAAAATCATACGATGCAAAATTCCATTGATTTTAATCGGTGTTTAGCAGAGTTTGGCGTTGATTTTACTGAAAGTAATGGTGAAGGTGGTTGGGAGCCGATAGGAACAGATTGGGCTGATCTTTTTGAAGGCACTTTTGATGGCGGAGAGTTTGTTATTGCAAATTTATTTATTGATAGAGAATCAGATGATTATCAAGGATTGTTTGGATATGCTGATTCAGGTTCAAATATTTATGATATCGGTGTTGTTGATGTTGACATAACTGGTTCAACTTATGTCGGTGGTCTTGTTGGTTCTAATTCTGCTGACATTGCTAACAGTTATGCTTCTGGTTCAGTGAGTGGAAGTGGAAAGGGAGTTGGTGGTCTTGTTGGGCGGACATGGGATCCTATTTCCAACAGTTATGCTACTGGTTCTGTGAGTGGAAGTGGAGAGGGAGTTGGTGGTTTGGTTGGGTATGGGTATGATGATATTTCAAATAGTTATGCTACTAATTCAGTGACTGGCGAGGATATAGTCGGTGGTCTTGTTGGTTCTACACAGAGTGGTACTATTTTAAATAGTTATGCAACTGGTTCAGTGAGTGGAAGTGGAAATAGAGTTGGTGGTCTTGTTGGTCTTTCTGCTGACATTGCTAACAGTTATGCAACTGGTTCAGTGAGTGGAAGTGGAGCTGAAGTTGGTGGTTTGGTTGGGTATACACATGATGATATTTCAAATAGTTACACAACTAGTCAAATTACGTGCACTGGAACATATTGTGGCGGATTAATTGGAACAGGCGGTGGTGCAACACTCACCGGCACAAACACTTGGGTAAATCATTCAAGTGGAGATCCTGGTGCTTGTGTAGGTGATAGCAATCCAGCTCCAAGTGGAACGAATCCAAGTGGGTGCGAAGCGAGGTAACTCTAATAACAAAATCATTCATTTAAGATAAAGATTTTTTCATTATGATAAATACAATAAAGAAGTCTTCTAAAGAGACTAAATCATAATTTCTTTCTCAAAAAGAAAATTTTATACGATTCTACCTAAAAATAAGCGTTTTCAAAATGTATTTTTTTCTTTTCTAATTCAATTTGTTTACTGGTATCAATAATGTTTTTAATTTTTGCATTAAATTCTTGTGCAATTTCAATTCCTTCTTCAACATCTTGTTTTGTTGCTTCAAAATCAGTATAGTATTGTTTATCAACACGATCTTTTTTTGCTTGTTTGATAATTTCAATATTTATGTCAAACAAATTTTCAAGAAGTAAAATTGTTCCCATATGATTTTCAGATTTAATTCCTGTTTTATATAATAAACCAAGAGCCATGTAATACATGGAGTAATATGTGAGAGCGGTTGCATCGTCAAAGTTTTCAATATCAATAAGTGCTCTTGCTGATAAAAGCGATTTCTTAGATTTTTTTTGATATGATTCACAAACTTCAATACTTGGTTCTGTAATTTTAATCGTTTGTTCTTTACATAATTTCTTGATAAATTTGTTCATAATAATCCACTCCTTTAATGATAATATGTTTTTTGTGTATTTCTTTTCCTAACAAGGAATTTTTATCGATTTTCCCTGATTTAATAGATATATTCGCATTATGTATTGTTACTTTTTTTATAATGTCTTTTGAAATATTTTCGATAAATAAATCTAAATCACTTGATTTTACTTGTGTATTTTTTGCATAAGAACCAAAAATAATTGCTAATTTAATACTCTGATTTTTTAGAATGTCTTCAATTAGTTGTCGATATTGAGGATTTTTTTCTATAAAATCTAATATTTTTTGGTATTCTACTTGTTTTTTGAAAAATGCGGACTCAAGGCTTTTTTTCCTGAAATATTGCTTGTTTTTACCTTCAAATTCAAAATCGACAACATTTTTTTTCTCCAGTTCATTTAGTTTTCTTATGATAGTAGTATGATTTGTTCTTAACCTTTTTGCAAGTTCCCTTATGTGCATAGGCTCTTTGAGTTCTTCAAATAAATCGTAACAAATGTGTTCCATGTGGAATAAATAAATTCCAATATTTAAAAATCTTCTGCTTTTTTATATATTTAAAAAAATAGGAAATGGTTTTTGTGAACCTTTAGGGTCTTGTTGGATATACATATGCTCTTGTACTAGAACTAATTGCTGGATTAATCATAGTGATGATGCTCATGTTTGCTTTGGTGGTGGTTTAGTGGGTATAGTGAAGCTTATATTGAAATTTCAAATAGTTATACAAGTGTTATACATGTAAATGTGACGCAGGGAGGTTTAGTGAGTAATGTAGCTGATGGGGGGACTATTTCAAATTCTTATTGGGTAAATATTTCATCTGATGGGGTAAATAATTGTGTGTATAGTGGTTCATATACTGATAACGGCTGTACTGCAGTATCATCTATTAATCAAATCCCAATAAGATGATTATAATAAAAAATTATTCGAATGAACCAAGCATCTCATTTTATATTTATTATTTAATAAGATAATTTTATAAAGATTTAATATCGAAGTAAATATATGACAAAGAAAAAATCAATCTCAATACCAAAAAGTTTTCAAATACTGTTACTGTGTTTAGTAATAGCTTGGGTCTTGACTGAACTTCGATTGCTCCCACTTCCCGCATATCCAGTTGCAATAGTTTTAACATTAATTATTGCATTGATTCGAAATTAAACAGATAAGTTGATTTTGTTTTTTATTTTTTAAAAATTTGAATATTATTTTATCATTTAATCACAAATAAAATATGATTATTATTCGTCTAAATGAAACTAGTATACGAATACCCACTCTGTATGAGGAATTCAGCAAATAAAAACTATTTTAAAACAAATAACTTTATAAATAACCTATTTTTCTGTTAACAGATTCTGATTGAATTCAATCACGAATATCGTCTCCAAAAATCAACACAAATACACACCATGTGTAACTGAACTCATGTTCAATTACGAGAAACATACCGGCAACATATTGTAATTGTGATTTTGACAATGCAATGTGTGCAAATGTAATACAATAACAAACGTTATGTGTATTCAACGACAATTCTTTTAATAAGATAGTACAACAGCAAATAATTATATTAGGTATAATATGCGAATAAGGATAATTACCAAAAACCCGTTGATCCTGCGGGAGATTGCTGCTATTCGGATTCGACTTAGCCATGCAAGTTCAGGGGGAGTTTACTCCACCAGCGAAATGCTCAGTAACACGTCACTAATCTGCCCTTAAGTTTTGGATAGCCATGGGAAACTGTGGGTAATACAAAATAAAACATATCATCTGGAATGAGTTATGTTAGAAAGCTTTATGCGCTTAAGGATGAGGTGGCGGCAGATTAGGTAGTTGGTAGGGTAATGGCCTACCAAGCCAATGATCTGTAGGGGCCATGAAAGTGGTAGCCTCGAGAGGGAAACTGAGATACTGTTCCCAGCCCTACGGGGTGCAGCAGGCACGAAACCTCTACAATGCACGAAAGTGTGATAGGGGAATCCGAAGTGCTTATGGAAACATAGGCTTTTCTTAAGATTAAAACTCTTAGGGAATAAGTGGTGGGCAAGACTGGTGCCAGCAGCCGCGGTAACACCAGCGCCACAAGTGGCAATCGCATATTGGGCCTAAAGCGTCCGTAGTTGGTTTGATACATCTCTTGTGAAATTGTTTGGCTTAACCAAACAGCGTGCAGGAGACACGGTCTTACTTGGAACCGGGAGGAGTCAGAAGTATTTTGGGGGGAGCGGTAAAATGTGATAATCCTCGAAGGACTACCTGTGGCAAAGGCGTCTGACTAGAACGGATTCGACAATCAGGGACGAAGGCTAGGGGAGCAAACCGGATTAGATACCCGAGTAGTCCTAGCAGTAAACTCTGCGAGCTAGGTGTTGCATATTCTATTGGGATGTGCAGTATCGAAGCGAAGGCGATAAGCTCGCCGCCTGGGAAGTACGGTCGCAAGACTGAAACTTAAAGGAATTGGCGGGGGAGCACTACAAGGGGTGCGGCGTGCGGTTTAATCTAATTCCACGCAGAGAACCTCACCAGGGGCGACGGCAGGATGAAAGTCAGTCTAAAGGGCTTACTTAACGAGCCGAGAGGTAGTGCATGGCCGCCGTCAGCTCGTGCCGTAAGGTGTCCTGTTAAGTCAGGCAACGAGCGAGACCTGTATCTTCAATTGCCAGCGACATCTTCGGATGGATCGGGAACATTGAAGGGACTGCCCGTGAAAACGGGAGGAAGGTGCAGGCTACGGTAGGTCTGTATGCTCCGAATCTTCTGGGCTACACGCGCGCAACAATGGTAAAGACAGTGGGATGCTACTCCGAAAGGAGACGCTAATCCTCTAAACTCTATCTAAGTTCAAATTGAGGGTTGTAACTCACCCTCATGACGCTGGAATCCGTAGTAATCAGAATTCATCAAATTCTGGTGAATACGTCCCTGCTCCTTGCACACACCGCCCGTCAAACCACTCGAGTAGAGTTTAAGTGAGTCTCAGCCTTTTAGCTAAGCCGAACTTAGACTTTGTGAGATGGGTTAAGTCGTCACAAGGTATCCGTAGGGGAACCTGCGGATGGATCACCTCCTTTTTTTTATTAATAGTAATATTAATACAACAAATATGTTGCTGGTATGCTTTTTCATTTTCATACACACGGGCTTGTAGCTCAGTCCGGTAGAGCACCTGCCTTGCAAGCAGGGGGTCCCGAGTTCAAATCTCGGCGAGTCCATTTACTCGGATGTAATGCAGTCCGTTTAAACACTAATCAAACGCAACAATTTGTTGCTGCAGCACGTAAGCATATGCTTATGGGTCAAGGGTTTAAAGCGCGTAGCAATCTTACGAGCCGCTACGTTTGATAAAAAAACACATTTTGTGTAAATTTATCATTTCACGTTTAATGAGACCAATCATAGGGTAATATCCAACACAATAAAAATAAAGTAAACCATTAGGTGGATGACTTGGCTTGGTATGCCGAAGAAGGACGCGACTAACGGCGATATGCTTTGGCGAGATGTATGTAGTCTTCGAACCAAAGATTTCCGAATGAGACTTCTCTATAAAACCGATAAGGTTGGGAAACGCGGGGAATTGAAACGTCTTAGTACCCGTAGGAAAATAAATCAATTGAGATTCTGTGAGTAAGAGCGACTAAAAACAGAATAGGGCAAACTGAATCGTCTTTAGAAATAAAGAGGAGATGTGGTTCCGCCCCTAGGCTTCGTTGTGTAATTTGAAGTTTGCTGGAATGCAACGCAACACAGGGTGATAGCCCCGTAAAAGGAACACAGACAGTCATAGGCGGTAAAGAGTAGCGTATATTGGAAATTATGCGTGAATATAGGAGGGACTAACTTCTAACCCTAAATACTTACCAAGACCGATAGCGTACAGTACCGCGAGGGAATGTTGAAAAGAACCTCTGATAGGGAGTTAAAAGACTCTGAAACCTAATGGTGATAGTTTGATAGGGCGAAAGTTCTATCGTACGTTTTGAATAACGTGCCAGGAAGTGTATTTGTGTGGCGAGGGTAACACGTAACGCGTGGTACCCGTAGGGAAACCAATTTTCTGCAGCTTGCGAGAGATAAGGTGTCATAAGCGCCTTAAGTCACATGGATACGACCCGAAGCCGCTCGATCTAACCCTGAGTAGGATGAAGCGATAGTAAGATATCGTGGAGGTCCGCAGAGGTGCTACGTGCAAGTGCTCTTTTAACTTGGGGTTAGGGGTGAAAAGCCAATCGAGAGCGGTGATAGCTGGTTCCAGTCAAAGTTGGCCGTAGTCAAGCCTTTGCCGAGGTAGTTACAATTGTAAAGCGACGGATTTAGGATTTTGGGGGAGAAATCCCTCGGTTCTTTGTCCAACTCAAAATGTTGTAACACTGTAGACGCAAGGAGACGCGGGCTAGGGGTAAGCCCTAGTCCGGAGAGGGGAACAACCCAGACTAAAGTTAAGGTCCCAAAATAATATCTAAGTGTTAATGAGTAAAAGATGTCTATTGTCTAAGACAGTGAGGAGGTTGGCTTAGAAGCAGCCATCCTATAATAAGTGCGTAACAGCTTACTTATCGAGACAATGGGCTCTGAAGATGGACGGGGCTAAGATATTTACCGATACTTTAGGTGTGCAAAGTTTGTACATGGTAGACTGGTGTATTGTTCGGGCAAAAGCATACATGCAAGTGTGTGTGAACCGTTCAATAATAAGAATCCTGGTGGTAGTAAGATCATAGCGGTGTGAGAATCACCGTCACTGAAAGGGCAAGGGTTTCTTCACAATGTAAATCAGTGAAGAGTTAGTCGGTCCTAACTACGATCCTAACGGATCTAATAAGGAAAGGGAGACAGGTTAATATTCCTGTACTTTTTGTATATGCGTGGTGACACAAGCATTGTATTTGACATTTTGGGCTATTTGAACACGAGCTATCGCTCGTGCTAATATGCATAAGTCTGTGGAGTATTGTTATAATGAGAAGCAGAGTAAAGCATAGAATGGTAGTTTGTATGAACTATTTCGAGAAGGCCTGGAATCCGTGAAAAAAAGACAATGAAAAATTACAAAAAGCCGTACCCAGAACCAGCACTGGTGCCCCTAGGTGAGAAGCCTAAAGTGTAAAGGATTAATGTTCGTAAGGGAATTCGACAAATTAGCCCTGTACCTTCGGTATAAAGGGTCCCTGTACTTGTGCATGTATGTGTGCGAATGCAGGGTTCAATAACAAAGTGAGTCCGACTGTTTAACAAAAACATAACTTTCTGCTAGCCCGTAAGGGTGAGTACAGAAGGTGACGTCTGCCCAGTGCCTGTAATTAAAACTTTGGTTCAACAGAGCTAAGATCAGGTAAACGGCGGGGGTAACTATAACTCTCTTAAGGTAGCGAAATGCCTTGTCGTTTAATTGACGACCTGCATGAATGGCGTAACGAGATTCACAGTGTCCCTACGAACAATCCTCCGAATACTCCATTCCGGTGCAAAGGCCGGAGAAATCTAGTGGGAAGCGAAGACCCCGTGAAACTTTACTGTAGGCTGTTGTTGTGAAGTAAATGTTGTTGTCCAGCGTAGATAGTAGCCGTTTGAAGTCCTAGTCGCTAGGTTAGGAATAGGCACCAATGTAACACTATCCTACGATGTTTGCTCCACTTACGTAATTTGTATTACGAACATCAGCAGTCGGACAGTTTGGCTGGGGTGGCACCCCGTCGAAAATGTATCGACGGGGCCCAAAGGTTGACTCAAGTGGGTCAGAAATCCACTGTAGAGTGCAAGAGCATAAGTCAGCCTGATTGTGTTTGGAACAGTAACAAACTCAAACACGAAAGTGTGGTCTAGCGAACCTCCGTACCTCCTTAGTGGGGGTCGGGGATGACTGAAAAGTTACTCCGGGGATAACAGAGTTGTCTCGCCCGAGAGCTCATATCGACGGCGAGGCTTGCTACATCGATGTCGGCTCTTCCTATCCTGGGCGTGCAGAAGCGTCCAAGGGTGGGGGTGTTCACCCATTAAAAGGGATCGTGAGCTGGGTTCAGAACGCTGTGAGGCAGTTTGTTTGATATCTACTAGATTTGTAGTATGTCTGAAAGTAAGGCCCTTCTAGTACGAGAGGAACGAGGGACCGGTGCCACTGGTGTACCAGTTGTCTGATAAGGCATTGCTGGGCAGCTACGCACCAAGGGATAAGTGCTGAAAGCATCTAAGCACGAAACCTGACTTGAAAAAAGACATTAAAAAACTCCGATAAAAGATCGGGTTGATAGAACCGGCGTGTAAGATTCAAGCTTTTGCGAGAATTTCAGCGCGCGGTTACTAATTGTAAGTAAATTTTTATTGTATACTGGATATTACCTTGTGATTGGTTTTATTATTTTTTTAAATCAATTATATTTGACATAAAGTGTGTATCTTATTTTTTACACTGAGATTAATTTAAAGTTAAATAAAATATTTCTATTACCGGCTTCATACAAAAAATAATTTTAGAGAAGATATGTTATACGATATTACTGTCGTTAAATATAAAAACTAACTCAAGATCTATTTACGAATCAACCAATGAAACTTTTTTTGCTTTGACAAGTAGTGCTGCTAATTTTGCATCTAAAGCGACAATTTCGTCTTTTGAAAACGGCCCGTATTTTTGCATATCTGGACCAGTAACAGGATCCATATCTTCTAAAATTTGGACTTGAACTTTCGGATTCTGTGGCGATAAATCTGAACTCTCGTTTTGGTGAGAATCATCCGTTTCAGCTGAATTTGATTCAACACTCGTAACTTGTTGTAAATCATCAGAATTTGACTTAGCTGAATCATCAACAAAATTAAGTTTTAATACCGAATGTAAAATATTTTTTCGATATTTTAACAATACGGACACTAAATCATATAATAATTCCTGTTCTTGCACAAGTAATGAACTTGTATCTATCATACTTTGTGACGAACGACTTTTGTTTAAAGCCAACGTGACAACTTTTTTTTCTCGACGATCATAAATATCTTGAACAAGTCTTTGCGCATTTCGAAGTTGTTGTTCTGCTTCAACCTGTTCGTTTGAAAATAAATCAGAAGATTTTGCAGATTGAACACTTTTTGTTTTTAATTGTAAATAAGAAACAATTTGTTGAAAATATGAATCAGACAGTTTTTGAATTTTTAAATCAGATTTTTCAGAACGAAGAATATTGAATAACTTTTCATACGTTAATACTGATTGTTCATCCTTACTCATTCGTTACAACCCCAATTAGTGTAATTATAAAGCTTATATATAAGTTTATAGTTAATTTGTAATTTCTATTGATGTTTGGAGCAAATCAAATGCAATTTTTAAATCCTTCGCACCTACTTGATCTCGAAGATGCATACGCGCATTTGCTTTTGCAATTCGAATTATACCTACTAGTTGCGATTTTGAAATGTTTGAGACTTGTAAATAATCTGCCTGAATAACTTTTTCTGACCAATCCGTTATTATTTTCTCGCATGAATTTGGCACATCGACTTCTATATCACGTGCATACTCTATATAACCTTGTAAAAAATCCATATCTTCAGGAGTTAACTCATCAGGTATTTGTAAATCTTGCTCTATATCTTTTGTAATCTCAATTACATCACTGAATTTTTGTCTGTTCATATCTCGAATTAAAAATATTATTTGAAATGAATCACGCAAATCTTGAGAGAATGGTATTTGTTTCAATAATATATCAAACCCTTTTCCAACAAAAAACCCACCTTGAGGTGTTGCATGAGCTAAAAAAGAACATTTAATATCTTCTTGTCTTGATTTATCTGCTTGCGTATAAGAAATTGAGTTTGATTGTAATACTTTTGCAAGTTGAGCTTGTTTTTTTTCACCAATTTTTTCTAAATGTTCAACTGCAAAAATACCTTGTTTAAGAGATAAAAAAGGTGAAAATTTTCCGAAACTAAGATTTTCTGCTTCATCAACTTTACTCTGAGAGTCAAATGAACAAACAGTTTTTATTAATTCTTTTATTTGTACACGTTCATCTGCCATTATTAAAATTTGAATCGGATCTAAACTAAATAATTGAAGCATTAATGTTCGTTTAACAGCATCTAAGTCAGAAACATCCCGCATAATGAGAGGAAAGAAATATGGTGCTAATTTTGAAAAATCACTATAAAATCGCTTTAAAACTTCTTTTTTTATAGATACATTAATCTCAGTTATTTGAGACTTTAATGGTGATTGCTCTTTTGTTGGAAATATTTGTGGGAACTTTTGATGTTTTAAAAAATTCGTTTGTAATGATTCATAAGCAACTGAAATGTGATCGGACTTTAAATATTTCTTTAAAAACAAAAAATCATCTTTTGTACAAAGATCTTCCAATAATATAAGATGTTTTTTTTTATATCCTGGAGTTGGAAGTAATCTCTGTAAATATCGAATCATAATTTTAAAAATCTATACATATTTATAAGTTTAATGACTACTTAGACGTATTTATTATTTTTTCTTGGGTTTTGATAACTTTTTTACAACTGCTTTATCACTAATTATTGCAGAATTACCCGAGGGGTCTTCAATAGTAATAGTTATTTTATCTTTACCCCAAAGTATTCGTTGAATCTTTTTAAGATGGTTTTTAGCTTTTTTTACTTCATCCGGATTATCTGATGAATCACGAATAGATTCTAAAATAGATTTAACTCTGTTAAATAATCCCTCTATATTTGAAATATATCCAATAGCAGTTTCATCAGATTCTATTGTGACAATACGAGGTATTTTAACAGTCGCATTAGCACTTTTTACCACACGTACTGATAAATCATCATCTCCACTCACTTCAAATTGAATAGAGCAAGGTTCACGAATTTCAGCAGCCTCAATATCTGATTTATGAAAACCACATTCAGCATGTTGACAAGTCATCGCAAATAAAAACACTTTTCCAAAATATGGGATTTCACGTTCTTCTTCAATTAATGTGAGTGTTTTTCTAAGACAAATAGGACATGTTTCGCCATGAATAATTTGCATATTTTCGTTGTCAATAACTTCTGTTTGAGTCATAGTATATATTGATTATGTTTGAGTTTAAATAGTTTGTTGTGAATAAGAATATACAAAACAGAACACTTTAAAAACAAGATAAACTTGTTACTTTTTTATGAACTTACTCATTTTTTGTGATAAAGGATTTGAAGAAGAATGTCTTAAAGAAATCAAACATATATTACATCTAAAAGCAACATCACCATACCCTCAATGTTGTTATATTCAAAACTGTTCAACCAACCAAGCGATCTTTTATGTTTATAAAAACCAACTTGCACTAAAAGTTTTAGCATATATCGATTCTTTTAAATTTGAAAAACAAACTATGAAAATAGATTTAGAAAAAGTCATCAGTGCATATGATTGGAATATATGGATTGATAAAACACATTCATTTAAAGTTGTTGCAAAAATACTAGGTGAAGATATGCAAGAAATTGGAAGCTTCTGCGGTTCTTTAATTAAAAAAAAAATTCCTGATGCAACAGTCAATGTAACAAAACCAGTAGTCACAGTCCATATTCAATACTTACACGACCAAGTTTTTATAGGTATTGACCTTGTTCAGAGTAATTTAGAAAAAAGAGAATATAAAATTTACACATCCCCTACAACAATTCGCTCAACAGTAGCAGCAGGATTATGGTATAAAAGTACTGTTTTAAAAACAGATATCGTACTTGATCCTTTTTGCGGTTCAGGTTCAATTATGATTGAATCAGCATTTTTTTGCACAAATAAAAGTCCACGATTTTATCAAAAAGAAGATTTAACACTTTTTAACCTCAAACCATTTTTTCAAACATCAATAAATATGTTATCAGAAATAGATAAAAACATTACAGAACCAACACAAAAACTTATTGCAAGCGATATCCTCGCAAAATGTGTTGATGCAACAAAAAAAAACGCAAAAATTGCAGGTGTACTTCCTGCAATATCTGTTAGTCGAATTGATGTTGATTGGATCGACACTAAATTTGAACCAAACTCAATTAATAAAATAATAACTGTTCCACCATATTATTCAGAGCACACACAAGCAAAATTGTCAAAAACGTATCACCAATTTTTCAAACGAAGTTTAGCAGTTCTCTCAAAAAATGGAACAATCACACTTTTAACAAACAATAGTAATTTTGTATGTCAAATTGCAAAAGAATATTTTAAAAAAATTCAAACACAGACTATTTCTATGGGTAAATCTGAATTATTCGTAATTCAATGTTTGAGATAAATTAGAAACATCTATCTCATATCCACATAATACATACTTTTTTAAATAAATATTTGTTCCTACAATTTGGAAGGGTAGGGAACCGACGGTAGTTACTGCTGAGGAAAGTCCACCCACTGCGTGTATGTCACTTGGTGCAAACTAAGAATGAGTAATCATTGGCTCTGTAACAGAAACGAGACCCCTTACATTTAGCGATGATGTTTTGAAAATTTGGGTAACCGAATTGAGTTAACAAACTGAGTTTATATGTAAGAATGGATGAAACGGACATCCTGACAAGTGCAAGGTTTAATCCGCTTAGTTACATGTTCCCAAAGATTCTTCACAAAAGTGAAATCTTACAGAAGGTGGCTTATTCCCTTCCATTTTTTTAACTTTTAGATGATGCTTGCTTTTTCCCTTCTTTTATATCTAAAGAAAGTGTAACATCACTGTCACCCATTTCGTTTTGATATAAGATGTTTCGAACGAGTTCTTTAAAATCAACGGCACCTGGACTTGAAGGCGCATAACTAAAAATAGACTTTTTATGTCTCACACATTCTTTTACTTTCGAATTTATGCGAATCGGATTTGTGACTTTTTCATACGAAATATTTTGAATTTCAGCGAGACTTGTTCGACAAATTTTAATTCGTTTATCGTACTGTGTTGGGATTATTTTACCTATTTCTAAATCATGTGAAAATACGTCATTTAGCACAGTAATTGCCTTTTCCATTTTTACAAGTGCATCTATACCAAGTGTATCAGTTGATACTGGAATAAAAGCTTCTTGTGAATATAATAAAGCATTTTGATTTAAAAGTCCCAATGATGGTGGACAGTCAATAAATACATAATCATATTTTTTAATTGATTTTAATCGCTTTGATAAAATATATTCACGCGCAGGTTCAGTTGCTAATAATAATTCTGCTTTTGTAAGTTGTTCATCTGACGATATCAAATCTAAATTGATTGCTACGCGATGAATACATTCAAGCGGATTTGCATTTTCAATTAATATGTGATACATATTTTTTTTTTCTTCGCTAATTGGCAAACATGTTGCTAAATTGCCCTGTGGGTCTAAATCAATAAGCAGAACTTTTTTACCAGCTCGTGCAAGACCTGCTGCTAAATTTACTGTGACAGTTGTTTTTCCAACACCACCTTTTTGATTAATTATACAAATTTTTCTCAAAACAAAACACCTTTTTCATAGTTTTTGGCGAAAAACTATTTCAAATTGAATTACTGAGATATATATAAATGTTTGCCTATTTTTTACATAATTGTATCAACTCATCCACGATTGTTGATACCGATACTATGTTGCTTACTTGAAGTTTTTGGTGCTTATTTATTAACATATTTAGTTGTTCATTTAAAACGCTTTTAGTGAGATTAGAAGTTTTTTTTTCAACTGCTTCAAAAAAATTGATTATATGTTGTATATACAAACTATAAACATCGATTAACTTTTCTTCACTTACTTCATTTGAACTGAACATAACCTCAAAATGTTTCGCAAAATTTTGTAGTTCATTATTTCGAGTTATAATTTCTTCCTCATAATTATCAATTGCAATATTACGACAATCAAACATTTGTTTTTTATGTGTTTCATTGATGAATTTTTTTAATTCACTTATTGATATCATGCTCCTTTAGGAATTAAATAGGTTAATAAATTTATCTAAAATATAGTTGGCGACAAAAAAGCATTAAATTTTACATAAAGTCATAGGACACTTTGATGGTTGAACAACCATATCTTCAATACCTTTAGAATACATAACTTTCCAAATATTCATGAAAAAACAAAATATCTATTTGTGCACGGAAAACAAGATTTTTCCTTGTACACAAACGTATTTAGGCAAGATGGACAGTAGTCATAAAACCACAGAGTTATACGATGTTACTAATTGTTAAAAATAAAATTGTGAACCAAATTAAAGTTCACAAATACGGTATTGACAAGACTCTATAAGAGTTTTAATATATCAACCATACGATTCGAATAACCCCATTCATTATCATACCATCCAATAACTTTTACAAAATTTCCATCCATCACTTTTGTTAATTTTGAATCAAATATGACTGAATGTGGATTTCCAATAATATCTTGAGAAACAATTTCATCTGTGGTAAATTCTAAAATACTTTTTAGGTGATTATTTGAAACGCTTTGAAATAACGAATTAATTTCTTCAATTGTTGTTGATTTTTCTAATTCGCACACAAAATCTGTGACTGAACCATCAGGTGTTGGAACTCGGATCGCCATGCCATCTAATTTTCCAGCCATCTTTGGAATGACTTGTGCAACTGCCTTTGCAGCTCCTGTAGATGTTGGAATTTGACTGACTGCTGCACTTCTTGCACGCCGTAAATCTTTATGTGGCGCATCTACAAGACGCTGATCACCTGTATATGAATGAACTGTTGTCATAAATCCTCGTTTAATACCAAAATTATCATCTAAAACTTTAACCATTGGTGCTAAACAATTTGTTGTACAACTCGCATTACTAATAATATGATGCTTTTCTTTGTCATAATCATGCTCATTTACACCTTTTACGATAACAATATCAGCATCACCACTTGGTCCTGAAATAATAACTTTCTTCGCACCCGCTTGTAAATGTAATGCAGCTTTTTCACGCTTTGTAAAAAAACCTGTGGACTCAATTACAACATCAACGTCTAAATCTTTCCAAGGTAATTGAGATGGATCTTTTTGTGCATACACTTGAATATGTTTTCCATTATCAACGATTTGTGAATCAGTAAAACTCACATTTGGTATTCGTGTATGAACTGAATCATATTTTAATAAATGTGCTAATGTTTTCGTATCCGTTAAATCGTTTACTGCAACAACTTCAACATCACTATCTTCTCTGAGAACCCTATACACCATTCGACCTATTCGGCCAAAACCATTAATTGCTACTTTAATCATAAAACACCTCTTTTAGTACATATTATAAATAAGTTTGTTTATAAAGTTTTATGTCGTAATCTATTTAAACACTCATACTCACATAAAAACTATGAAACAAAAGATACTCTTTGTCTGTCACGGAAATGTCTGTCGTTCACCAACAGGGCATGCAATTTTACAAAAATTACAACCAAACTGGATTGTTGATTCTGCTGGAACACATGCTGAACTGAGTTTTTCAAATGCACATCCTAAAACACTGCGTGTTGCAAAGCATTACGGTATTGATATAAATCATAAACCACAACAATTTCAATTTGAAGATCTTAACACCTTTGATTATATTTTAGTTTCCGATCCAGAGAGAATGCAAGATGTACTTTCATACTGTCAAAATGATACACAAAAAATAAAAGTACAATTGTTAGGAGATTTTCACGAACCAAAATTATCATCAATACCTGATCCTTATTATGAATTAAATTTTGACGAAGTGTTTCATATTATAGAAAATTGCTGTGAGAATTTTATTAAGAGTATAAAATGATAATTGGTATAACAGGATTTATCGGATCAGGAAAAACAGAGCTTGCTAAAATTTTTATTGAAAATGGATTTGAAAAAAAATCATTTGGTGATGAGGTTCGAAAAGAAGCGATGAATCAACATATTACACTTAATCGTAAAAATCTCCAAAAAATCGGATATGAAAAAGTTAAAAAATATGGGGGGATTATTGGGCTAAACGAATTGCAAAATCACTTAAACCTAATTCACATTACGTTATAGAAGGAATAAGAAATGTCGCAGAAATTAATTTTTTTCAAACACTCCCATACTTTGTTCTCATAGGTTTAGATGCATCATTTAAAGTAAGAGCACAAAGAATTATTACACGAAATAGAGAAAATGATCCAAATAATCTCGATGAATTCAAACTTATTGATGATATCGATAAAGGAATTCACCCAAATATAAAAAGACAACAAACTAAAATTTGTTTTCAAAAAGCAAACTACATCATACACAACAATTCTAATTTAGAAAATCTCAGAAATAAAGTAACAACATTTTTAGAAAAAGAAAAAAAATAGGGCTTCTGCCCTCTATTGTTTATTAACGTGTTTTTCAACTTCTGCAATTTTATACCAAGTCTTAATAACCGTATCGGGGTTTAAACTCATTGTTTGAATTCCGCATTCAACAACAAATTCTGCAAACTCAATATAATCAGATGGTGCTTGACCACAAATACCAATATATTTACCTTTTTTATTTGCAATCTCAATTACTTGTTTAACCATCTTTTTTACTGCATCATTTCGCTCATCATACACATGTGCAACAAGTTCTGAATCCCTATCAACACCAAGTATTAATTGCGTTAAATCGTTAGTTCCAAGACTATATCCATCATAGATGTCTAAGAATTCTTCAGCCAATAATACATTAGAAGGAATTTCACACATACCCATTACTTGGAATCCATCATCTCCTTGCTTAAGTCCGTATTCATTCATTACGCCAATAACTTTTTTAGCTTCATCAACTGTTCGACAAAATGGAATCATAACTTTTAAATTTTTGAGACCCATTTCATTTCGAACTTTTTTTACTGCTTCACATTCTAAACCAAATGCCGCTTTATATTTTGGATCATAGTAACGCGATGCTCCCCGCCATCCAATCATTGGATTATCTTCTTTTGGCTCATACGCTTTTCCACCAATTAGGTTTGCATATTCATTTGTTTTAAAATCTGAAAAACGCAAAATTACGGGTTTTGGATAAAACGCTGCACAGAGTCTTCCAACTCCTTCAGCTAATTTATCGATAAAAAATTGAGTCTTATCAGCATATCCATGTGTGTGATCTGCAATCGTCTGCTTTAACTCTTCATCTTCTAACGAATCATAATTCATCAACGCTAATGGATGAACTTTAACCGAAGTGTTAATTATGAATTCTTCACGTGCAAGTCCAACTCCCTCATTTGGAATGAATGACTGTTCAAATGCTTGTTCAGGATTTGCTAAATTCATCATTATTTTTGTGTTGAGTTTTGGAAGTTCACCTAAATCAACAGTTTCAATATCAAAGTGTAATAAACCGTCATAGATATATCCATCATCACCTTGCGAACAGTCAACTGTTACTTTTTGTCCGTTTTTGAGTGTTTCACTCCCATTAGATGTTCCAACAACACATGGTATCCCAAGTTCACGTGAAATAATAGCGGCGTGACATGTTCTTCCACCACGATTTGTCACAATTGCTGATGCAATTTTCATTATCGGTTCCCAGTCAGGATCAGTCATATCAGTTACAAGTATTTGACCTTTTTTGAATTGACTAATATTGTGTACATCTTTAATGACATTTACATCACCAGCACCAATTAATTCACCAACTGATTTACCTTTTAAAATAACATTTCCTTTTTCTTTTAAAACAGATTTAGTTAATTTACTGACATCTTTTTGTGAATGAACTGTTTCAGGTCGAGCTTGTACAATAAATAATTCGCCACTCTCACCATCTTTTGCCCACTCCATATCCATTGGTTTATGATGTCCTGCTTTTTGAGAATAATGATCTTCAATAATTGCTGACCATTCGGCTAATTTTAAAATTTCATCATCAGTTATCGAGAATTTTTTTTGATCTTCCGGTGCAACTGCAACATTTTTCACAGGATTCTTGATATCATGCGTATATATCATTTTAATTGCTTTCTCACCGCATGTTTTTGAAATAATTGAACGATAACCTTCTTTTAATGTTGGTTTAAAAACATAGAATTCGTCAGGGTTCACAGCACCTTGCACGACATTTTCTCCTAAACCATACGCCGACGTAATAAAACTTACGTCTTTAAAACCGGATTCTGTATCAAGTGAAAACATTACACCACTTGATGCTAAATCTGAACGCGCCATTTTTTGGATTGTTATTGATAATGCAATTGAGAAATGATCGAAATTTTTATCAACTCGATATGAAATTGCCCGATTTGTAAACAAAGACGCGAAACATTTTTTACATGCAAGAATAAGTGATTCTTTTCCTCGAATATTTAAATATGTTTCTTGCTGACCTGCAAATGAAGCATCAGGTAAATCTTCAGCTGTTGCTGAACTTCTTACTGCAACATCAACAAACTCTTTATCATATGATTTTGAAAGATTTTCATATTCTATATATATTGCATCACGTAAGTCATCTGGAAATTCTAAATGCTGAATTAGATATCGAACTTTTTCACCGCGTTCAGCTAAATTATCCATATTAGATGTATCTAAATCTGATAATATATCGCGAATTTTGTCAATCGCGTTTGTTTGCTCAAGTAAATATCTGTATGCATGTGCGGTAATTGCAAACCCATTTGGAACCTTTACACCTTTTGCAGTTAATTCCTTATACATCTCACCTAAGGATGCGTTTTTTCCACCTACAAGCGGAACGTCTTCAATGCCAAGTTGATCAAACCAAAGAATGAATTTTGTATCTTTATTCATAAAAATCTACCTCTTTTTCTCAATGTTTTTAAATCGAGTATAAAAAAATGAATTTAGAGGTATATAAAAGTTTAGAATCACTTTTAAATGAAAAATTATGTTTTTTTAACAGTTAATCGATGTTTGATTATATACGAATTTGGAACCCGAATCGAATCTCCCTTTCTTGTTATAATATGCGTATGTAATAAATCAACTGTTTCGACCTTTCCTTTCACAAGGTGAAGTGATATCTCATCATTTTTTTTCATATATTTTTTTTTATGAATTATCAGGCCGGCTAATAAATTTGGTATAAAGTCTTTAAAACTTAAGAATATAAGCACTAAAATTATGAGCAAAATAAATGCAAAAATAATGTTTACAATAACCGTTGCTAAACCTAATTGACGCAATGAAAATAAGATTGCAAACACATATATAAACCATGCAACAATAGATGCAACTAATTCATCTATTTTTGTTTGAATAACATTTGTTGAATAGATAATTTCATTGATATGAAACTCTTTAAAAAATTTTAATATTAATTTTTTAATTAATTGACCCGTAAATAAACCAATTACAATGATGAGCAAAGCGAGTGTTACATTTGTAACAACTACATTAAATAAAATATCTGTAAACGAATTAATCGACGAAGTTGTATTTGTTGTTTCTAAAAGGACATTTATATCTGCCATAACATGATAGAAGTATAAATCTGATATATAAAATGTTTGTGTCAAAAATATAAAATAGACCGTATCTCAAAAATTAGCTTGAAAATGTGCAAACATGACTTGATTATTGTAATACAAAAAACGTAATTTGATGAGTTAACATATTTTACTATTCATATATTTTGAAAATTAGGACAAAGTCTGTAAAACATAAATATTTTTAAATGAACAAAGTATTTTCATACTAAAAGAGGTAACTATGTTTGATAATCTAAAATTTTGGAAGCATGACGATAAAAATTTTGATAGTGATTTTTCAACTGCAAAAGACCCATTACAATCGTCCGATCCATTTAATGATGATGCAAAACAACAATCTAATCACCTCAGCTCTAATCCATTTACTGATAACTCAGCTAATTTTGAAATGCCTGAATTACACAATATGCAATCATCATTTAGTTCACAAAATACACAATCACAAAATCAACCAATTGAACAACAAACACATCAAAACGAGACACAAATCACTACAAGAGACGTTGAGCTTATTTTATCTCGATTAGAATTGATTCGTTCAGAACTACAAAATCTGAATCACAGAGTATCAAATATTGAACAACAACTCAAAACAACGGCTCATCCTGAACAAAAACAATATTGGTAATATATGAAATGATTCAGAAAAAACAAACACTATTCTTTGTTTGCATTATTATAAGCATTATTGTATTAATCGATAGAGTATCTAAAGAACTCGCATTACTTTATCTTAAAGGAGAATCTCCCATATCACTAATACCAAATGTATTATATCTTCACTTTGCGTGGAATTCTGGAGTCGCTTTTGGATTCTTTGCAAATCACCAATGGGTAATCACACTTTTAGTAAGTGCAATTATACTTTTTATACTATACTCATTTTCAAAAGTACATCCAAAATACTATTTCAGTTTAGGTTTGATTTTAGGTGGCGCTATTGGTAATTTGGTTGACAGACTTGTTTATGATTTAGGTGTCGTTGATTTTTTTTCAATACCATTTTTTGCGATATTTAATATCGCAGACATCGCAATTACTTTTGGAGTTATTTTGTTAATATTGCAAAAAGAAACAAACATACTTCGTTTTTCACTTAAGAAAAAAAAGAAAAAAATTAATTCTGAATATTAATGACGATTTGTTTTCCGTCTTCAGTATCCACAACCTTTTGCGTTGTTTTTTTCGCAACTTTTTTCGCTGGTTTTTTCGTTACTGATTTTTTTACGGTTTTTTTTTGAGTTGGTTTTTTCGTTACTGATTTTTTCACGGTTTTTTTTTGAGTTGGTTTTTTCACAACTTTTTTCGCTGATTTTCTCGCTACTGATTTTTTCACGGTTTTTTTCTTCGCTACTTTTTTCTTTGCAACTTTCTTTTTAGCGACTTTCTTTGCAACTTTTTTCTTCGGAGCTTTTTTCTTCGGAGCTTTTTTCACAACTTTTTTCGCTGGTTTTGCTTTGTAAACAACAACTTTTGGTTGTTCGAGATTATTCTGCTTTGTTGAAACTTCATTTTGCTGTTGACTTGAAATTTTTTGTGGACGAATTGGCTCAACTACAACTTCTTGTTCAATTTTTCGAGTTGGAATTAATGATGCAAATAAAAAACTTAACATCAAATATAATGCTACAAGCATCAATCCGATAGTATATAGCGTAATGTTAGTTACAATTAAGTAAATTACGTTTAATAATAATACGATTGTAAATACTCCCGCCGAGGCTATCATACTTCGAGTATTTCCGATAAATGATAATAATAATAAAACAGCATAAATTGGAATAAATAAAAGCTGTAAAAAGAGGGACGTTTCACCTAATGTCGTAATCGTACCAAGTACAAAAACCATCGCAAAAAGTTGCGCTAATAACATTGAAATTTGTATTTTTCTCATGATAATGAGTAGTTAATTATAAGATGTTTATAAATGTTTCTATTATTTAGTGAGTACACATCTTCATCCATATATTGTGAAAAACACATTAATAAAAGTTCCAATATAATGGGATAAAAGTATGACAAAAAGTGTTAATGCAACATGTGTTAGTGCAAAAGGTATTCTTTTTTTGCCTTTGATTCCTGCGAGATACAAGCTAAATATACCGCTTAACGTCAAACCCCATATAACACTGATAAAAACAGCTAATTTTAATGGGAAAAATATAAAAAATGAGATGAATGAAATTGCAACAAAGAATTTTGCAACAAATGTCGCATATGCTGCTTCTTTTATTTGAGCAAGAGAATTGCCATTTGTAGACTCTTCTTCGACATATATACCAAATGAATCTGATAAAGAATCAGCAACGGCAATAATAAGGATTCCACTGACTACGGGAATAATTGCTTGAGTACTTGCAGCCAGACCCATGAGTAGTCCAACAGTTGTTACAACACCTGATGTAACACCAAAGCCTAACCCTTTTAAAAATGATTCTCTCATAATCATACTTAATACGCAGTATTAGTTTTTGAATGTTTGCATTTTAAACACAATATTTTTATGTCAGAAGTTTTTTTAGAAAAATATGTTAAATGAATCAGCAAAAAAAGAACTTGAAAAACAACATTATAGTCTTATTGGTGAGCACAGTGCGGTAAAAGTATGCGGCTGGACTAAAAATATGATTAATGGACAAGGCGGTTGTTACAAACTCACTTTTTATGGTATTATGAGTAATCAATGTATGCAAATGACTACTTCAATTAGTTGTGCGAATCGATGTTCATTTTGCTGGAGAGGATATAAAGCACCAGTGTCTAAAGAATGGAAATGGGGTGTGGATAATCCTGTATTAATACTTGAAGATGCGCTCAAAGCACACCACAAACGTTTATGTGGTTTTAAAGATTCAAAAAATGCTAATCAAGTACTTTATAAAAAATCACAAACTGTGAAACATGTTGCACTCTCACTCACTGGAGAGCCAATTATGTATCCAAGAATAAACGAATTACTTCAATTATGCCACGAAGAACATATCTCAACCTTTCTTGTTACAAATGCCCAGTATCCAGAATCAATAAAAGATCTTGCACCAGTCACACAACTTTATATCAGTCTTGATGCACCAACAAAAGAATTACTCAAAATTGTTGATGTTCCACTCTTTGCAGATTATTGGGAAAGACTACTTTTAAGTCTTGAATATTTGTCGCAAAAAACACATCGAACAACAATCCGTTTAACAATGATTAAAGGATTAAACGATGTGAATGAAAAAGATTACGCCAAACTCATTAAGCTTGCAAATCCGGATTTCATTGAAATCAAAGGATATATGTTTGTTGGTGAATCTCGAGAAAGACTCACTAAAGAACATATGCCTACCCATGAAGATGTCAGAAATTGGGCTTACAAAATATCGGAACATCTTTTAGAATATGAATTAATGAGCGAACATGTTGCATCAAATGTTGTATTACTTGCACAAAAAAAATTTCGAATAAATGATGTTTGGCACACATGGATAGATTTTGAAAAATTTCATGAACTTTGCATCGAAAAAAAACCAATTACTGTAATGGATTATATTAAAAAAACACCAAAAGTCGGAATTTCAAACAAAACAACACGGGATTATTACGAATTATGTGAGAAAAGGCAAATAAATAAGAAACAGCAACCATTACAAAAATCTAACTAACGAATCGCAAACAATTGAAACTTGTGTAACAGTATATTTATGATCTGCATTTGGTAATACTAACAACTTTTTTGGTTTTTGTACAAGTGCATAAATTTCATATGCATTTTCAACTGGAACAGCAGAATCTTTTTGCCCGTGTACAACCATTGTTTTTCCATTGAATTTTTGCAATGCGCGTTGAATATTGAGTGTAAAAAATTCATCATAAAATGGTTTTAATAATTTTTTTCTATAAACCCAGCTACCAGGTCGGTTATAGATTATATATCCTTTTTCCCAAAATGACTTGACTTGTAAACTCGTAAAATCATAATTCACAGCTTTTTTTAAATCACTCACGCCTCCACTTATTCCTAAAACTGTCACACGTTTATCTTTAAACGCATATAATGATGCATCAATTGCACCAGTAGAATGTCCAAATAATATGAGTTTAGAAAAAGTATAATTTTTTTGTAAAAAATCAATTGCATATCTGATGTCTCTGACTTCTTGGCTCATAAGTTTTTGGCTAAAATCACCTTGAGAATCAAGCGAACCATGAAAATTAAATCGAAACGAAAGAAAACCCCTCTTAGCCATTTGAGTACAAAATCGTTTAGCTGAACCTTCACAATCACCTGGAAAACCATGAAGATGAACGTACGCATGAATATATGATTTAGGTACATGAACGTAACCAACCAGTTTTTGTTTTTTATTATTCTCAAACCAAATTTTCTGTATTTTCATTATGCCATTCTTGCAACTAATGATGCACTAATAGTCAGAAGACCCAATAATATTAATACGTACAGCGCTTGATATATTCGTGTTTTTTTTATCATAAATACCCTCCTTTTTGTAAGTTCCATAATTGAGTATACAGACCATTCTTATTTATAAGTTCTTCGTGTGTTCCGACTTCACATATCAAACCGTTTTGTAATACAACAATTTTATCTGCACTCATAACAGTTGAAAGTCGATGTGCAATAATTATAGCAGTTTTTTTCTCTAAAACTTTTTTTAGCGCTTTTTGAATAGCGTGTTCGGTATGTGAATCTAATGCCGATGTAGCTTCATCTAATACTACTATTTTTTTATTTGCAAGTAACGCACGAGCAATTGCGACTCGTTGTCGTTCTCCACCACTGAGTTTTACACCTCGCTCACCCACAATTGTTTTTTCTTTTTGAGGAAAAGCTTCAATCACTTTTTGAAGTTGTGCATCTTTGATTGCTTGTAGTACTTCTAATCTTTTTGCAGAAGGTCGAACAAATAAAATATTATTGTATAACGTATCATCAAATAAAATACCTTCTTGCGGTACGATACTTAATTGTGAACGAAGTTCTTCTTGTTTGACATCACGAATCGACTGTGAATCAATACGTATATCTCCTGATTGAACATCGTACAAACGATATAACAATTTTATCAAAGTTGATTTACCACTCCCTGAATGACCAATTATTGCAATTTTTTGACCCGATTTAATAGTTAATGAAAGATCTTGTAACACTTGAGTTTTCTTATATTTAAACCGTATTGAATCAAATTCAATCAAACCTTTCTTCACAGTGAACGGAAGCGCATTTTTTTTATCGGCAACTGATTGTTGAATGTGTAAATATTCGGACAATGTATATAAATCGCTTAAACCAGTGTATAAATTTCGAAACATCCACATGAAATATCGAAGAGGTCCAATTAAACCAAAAAAAGCTGCCTGAACAAATACAACATCCCCTACTGTTACATGTTCGATTGTCAATAAATATGCACAGAGACCTAATAACGCAATAAAAGTCAATGACGGTATTGTCATATTAATCGATTGAAAATACCGAAAATATTGTTCCCACTTTAACGTCTTTTTTTTCGTGTTCGTTGTGACAGTAAAATACTTATTTTGCATAAACGATTCTTTTCCATATAATTTAATCGTATCTATATTCGTAAACGAATCAGAAATGTGTGATCCTTCAACATCTTCAGCTAAATTTGCTTCAATACGTTTAGGTAATTGTTTTTTCTGTAAGAAAAAATTTATGGTTAATAAAATAATAATACTTATAATCATTATAAGCGATAAACTCCAATGTAACACAAATACAGCGCCGACAACAAAAAGTATTTGAAAAAGCATGGGTAAGGTACTATCAAATAATGATTCTGTTATTCCTTCAATCGCACGTTCACCCCTATTTAGACGTGTAATTAACATTCCACTTTTATGTGTTGTATGAAAATCATAGGATAATCCGAGTATATGATTGTAAAAAACAACTTTAAGTTTCTGTTTAAGCTGTGCAGTAAAGATATTTGAAATGTGAATTTTTACCCAAATACAAAAAAATCGTACTAAAATCACGATCGTAAAAATTACGAGTGTAAACAAAACTGCAGAATAAAATTCTGAAAGCGATATATTTTCTGCTAAAAAATCTGCTGCATCATCAATTACAAATTTAAAAACATATTTTTCACCAAGTGTGAATAATTCGATGAAAGCAGCAAAAACTAAAATAAAGAAAATTCGTGTTTTGTGTTCTTTTGCAAAACGCCAATAAAGAGCGAATTGTCTTGTAATTGTTTGAAAATCCATGATTTGTATGTAAAAATAAATCTTTTATAAAAGGTACGAAATTAAATTAGGATTCATCCTGTGAAGAATCTGTTTTTCCAAATGCCTCATCAGTAGCTGTTACATACTCTTTGACACGTGAAAGAATAGCGGGAAATAAATATGATTCGATTTTCTCACTAAAAATAGTTGTTAACCGATCATGCTCCGTAATACGATAATTATTTTTTACTTTTTCAACTAAAAATAAATCACGAAGTCTTTTTAATTGACGACGAATGTTTGAATCTGCAATACCAAGCAATACTAAATTATGTTCTCGGCGAATCGCAACAACGCGTTCACGAACTTCATAACTTGATAATAATATATTCTCACTTCTTGCTGATAATAACGCATATAACACGTCGACAACAACATCACGCGAATCACCTGGTTGTAATAAACCCATAGATAAACACAAACGCAAGACCAGTTCTCTTTTATGCAAATTATACGGTTTTTCATATCGTCGTAACGTAATTTCAGAAAGTGGTGTATCAATTGCTTTTTTGACTTCGCGCTCCATTATATTCCTCGTATTGATTTATAATTATGCGTATTGATTGAAGTATTTAAAAAATGTTTGATTTGTCTAAAAAATGTGCTATCCTATATTCGGTTCACACCTAAGTACCTTGATGCAGGAGTTTTATA
>CAZUXP010000001.1:0-66814 GCA_964624275.1 uncultured Methanosarcinales archaeon | reverse complement strand
ATTTGTCACTGCAATCAAGGAAAAGTGTTACCCTAATACGGGATAGTATATGTTTATTTGACTCTGTCCAAAAGTCTGTTTTGAAATAAAAAACCTTCGGTTTCAAAGAGAATTTTTGAAAACTTGTAAAACTCAGTGTAATTTGACGTTTCGTTTGACGAAAATCTGATTTAAGAGAAAATCACGATTATCTAAACATGAAAAAAAACGTTTTTTGTGAATGTAAGGCTCCAGCTGTAAAGCAAACAACTTTTTTAAATTACTTGGATGTATTTGACAGATAGTCAGTAATTCAGCAAGATACATCATATTGTATTATATTGTATTATATCGTATTATATTGTATTGTTAAACTAATCTCAAGCTAACTTAAACAATCGTCGAAATATTAATGAGAATATAATCTGTAAAATAATATACACACCAATCGAGCCTACATCACGTAAAGGCCAAAAACCCAGACTAAAAAATACCCGTTTCTCATAATTTATTGAAACTGATTGAAATGGTTTTTGATAAGAACCAAGAATGGTTGGAATATATTCAATTCCATTTGTTACAAGCACATCTTGAGATACAGTACTATTCTTGTATTGTGCTATTAACGCATATTCACCCACATCTTGCGCTTCAACATTAAAACGTGCAACAGAATTTGCTGAAGAAGTAAAAAATGAATTTGACGTTTCTTGTTGCAATTCAACCTGTTCATCTAATACAACTAAATTTGAACTATTTGCTTGAAGTGTTACTATACCTTCTAAATTTGGTAACAAAAGTACTTCAATTTCAAATGTATCCCCAGAATTAATTGGTTCGCTTGTAATAAACAAACCAATCCAACCAAAAATTAAAAAAATAAGTGGCATCATGATAAAAACTGGTTTAAATGATTGTTTCATAACATCAAAATTAATTGACATCATTTTTTTTTGCATCGCCATCATTTTTTCAGGATTATCGCGATTTTTTTTCATATTTTTTTGTAATTTTTTGAGTTCTGCTTTGAGATGTTTTAAGACATGTTGGTCAGTAAAATATTTGTGCGAAAGTGTCATTAATAATGCAACTAAAATGCTTGTAATAATTAAACCAACAAACACATTCATAGAAAATAATGGATAAAAAATTGGGCTAAATATGCTTAAAATATTTTCAAAAACCATTTTATTTACCCATAAACTTTCGAATACCCGGATTCATGTCATCCATATGTTGTTTTGCAATCTCTTCATAGAGTTTGTAAATAATCATTACGGCTAATAAAATACCAGTTCCACTTGTAAGCGCACCACTTAAATCAGCTAGTGACGCTAAAAATCCAACTGCTAAACCACCCATAATTGTTAATGGTGTGATGTATCGAGTCAATACGTGTTCCATGATTCTTGGATCTTTTCTAAATCCAGGAATTTGAAGACCAGAAGACATAATTTGTTTTGCTTGTGATTTTGGGTCCATTCCTGATGTCTGCATCCAAAAGTATGCAAATACCATTGAACCACCCATTAAAATAAGTGAATACGTAATTGCTTGTAAATATAGTGTACTTCCAATGTTTAAAGAACCTTGATTAATTATTGCACCAACTAATCCACCGGTTCCTTGATTTGGAGCAACAAACCACTGAGTAAATGTTTGCACATTTATATTTGGAAATCGATTTTGGAGCATCACACTCATAAACTGAATGTTTGCAAGTAATGCCGCAATTAAGATAACTGGGATATTTGACGTATATAAGAAATTTAATGGCCATCGCATACCGTATCCTCTCACTTTTCCAAAAGAGAGCGGTATTTCAACTTTCATGGACTGTACATATACAACAAGACCAAAGACAAGTATTGTTGCCATTATTGCACCTATTGCAAGTAATCCAGCGGTAACATCTTGATTTGCAAATGATTGAAATGTACGCCAAACCGCACCTGTTACATAATCAGGGTTGTCAGGATTTGTAAACCATGAAAATGCCTGTTTGATTAGATTTTCCGAAACACCGGCTGCGATAAATAAGCTAATACCAGAACCAAATCCCCATTTTCCGACTAAATCATCTAAAAAGAGGATAATTAATCCACCCAAGATTAATTGAAATATAATAAGATTCTGTAGAGTATTATACAGTGCGGGAGCCAGACTAGGTTCTGGAGTTATACCACCTAATATAACAAAGACAAAAGATTCTACAAATATTAATACTAATGCAACTAATTTTGTGACGCCTTGAAACCGCGCTTTTCCATGTTCAGTTGATGTATCAAATTTTAATAAACCTGAACCATTTAATAATTGCATCATAATCGAAGCTGTTACAAGTGGTCCGATACCTAAAGATACTAATGAACCAAATTCTGCACCTAATATAACTGCTAACGCATCAAATTGTGCTAAGAATGATTCACTTGCTCCGTAAACGGGAATATTTTTTAAAATAAAATAAGACAGAAGCGCAATAATAGTCCATTTAGCTTTTGTTCCAAATGCAAGTTTTTTTTGTGTTGGTGATTCAACTTGCGGAATATATTTTAAAATTGTATCTAGCTTTGACATAATAACACCAAAATCTCTTTTTCGAATTTATAAAGTTTATACATTTGAAAAGGAATTACACTTCAGATTCATCTGTTGACTTTGGTGCAAGAATTTTTACACTTCCACCAACTTTTTCAATTTTTTGAATTGCTTTTTCTGAAGCTTGACTTACCGTTATATCAAAAATTTGGGAAACAGTACCTGAACCCAATAATTTTTCAATACCTGCTTTTGATAAATCAACCGTATATCTTTTTGCACTTTTTTGCGCAAATTTATTTGAAACAAAATATGCAATATGCGTATCAATATAAGAGATATTCACAGATTTTTTTGGTGACTTTATTGATTTAAATCCATATTTTCCAAAATAGTTTGTATTAGCTTGAATGGATGGTTTTTTTACATCTCCCCGTTTACCAGTTCCTGCATTACCACGACCACCACGATGACCTGCTCCTCGGCGTTTTTTCTTTTCTCCGCCACCATGAGTCCAGCTTCCTCGCTGTCTACTTAATTTTTTTCGTTTGTTTACAGTCATGCTATCATCCGTTTTATTAATTCATTAATGTTATCGCCTCGATTACCTAAAGCGCCACCTTTTGAAAATGGAATTTTAATTCCTTTTCTCTCAAAACCTTTTACAGGTGGTGATAAAGTATAAATTTCATTTTTTTTTCCTCGTTTATCCAATAGCGCAATTGTTTCATCAGTCACTGGGCCGTATGTTACAAAATGTTGTACTTTTTTAATCATTCCTATGATTGAAGGTGTTGCATCAACAATAACGCAGTTATGCTGATTTTTTAATCGTAACATATCTAATGTATCACTAATTGTTTTTCTCACACCCGTATTACCTCGGACTCGTATTATTGCTAATTTTTGTGTGTTCTCTGTTTTCGTCATTTCTATTCACTCATCTTATGATTCTTGCTCAATTTCTTCAACAGTATACACTTTTTGAAGTTCAATACCTAATGCTTTTTTCTGAGCAGAAGTTACTTTCATTTTACTTAAATTTTTCAACGCTTCAAAACAAGCTTTTACAACATTAATTTTTGTTTTCGTTTTACCTGATATTTTTGACCAAACATCATGAATACCTGCTAATGCTAAAATTTTCCCACACTCTTTTTCTATAATTAAACCTGTACCTTTTGGAGCAGGTATTAATGTAACTTCAACTGAACCACATTTTCCTGAAACTTTAAATGGGATTGAATTTTGCTCAATTACACTTGATTGCCAACTTCCACTTCCTCGTAAAACTGTAATCATCTGCAATTTTGCATTTCGAATTGCTTTTTCTCTTGCAGGAATTGTTTCTTTTGATTTACCCATACCCAAACCGACAAAACCATTTTTATTTCCAACAGCGGCATATGTTGTAAAAGATGGTTTATTCCCTTCTTTTGTTTTTTTCTGAGTTTGTTTAAATGCTCTTCGTTGACCACCACCAAATTTTCCTTTAGCCTGACCTACAAATAACAAATCGTCGACAAGATTCGGTACGAGTTTTTCAACAATCTGGCTCTCCATAATTCGAGTACCATTTTCAAAAATTTGATGTAAATCCGTTACTTCACCTGAAAATACTTTTTTTCCCAATTCTGTTTTTGGAACCCATTCATTTAATGATCGAGTAATCGCAACTTCGGAATTTTCTTGTTTTGATCGTCGATTTTGTCTTTTCTGTACCATTCTATCACATTATATTTATTTTTGTAATGAATCTTTAACTTTCGTATATAATTCAGTTATTTTTTGTGGATCTACTTTTTTTTGCAAATATGCACTAAATTGTTTTTGATATGCTTGTGTATCATCTTTCAAAGAAATCGCATAATCTTGAATATGTTGCCCTATTGCGCGTTCATCTCCAGGAAATGAATCTTTTGATGCAATCACTTGTAAACCGCCTTCAATCGCACCTTTTACAACTGCAAATAAACGAGATTTTGGAGTTAAATATCGTACACCAAAATCAACAATAATTTCGTCTTTACACGATTTTGCTTTTTTTGCTAAAAGTAATCCTGTTAAATAAGCTGTTGGAACATTACCATTTACAACAGATAAACCATATTTTTGTAACTCATTTGATTGAGCAGTAAAGAGTATTTTATCACCGTCAGGACTATACGTTACAATTTGCGCAACTGTTCCTTTAAGTGTCTTTCGAACAACTAACCGAGGTTTTCTCGAAACTAACAATCTTAATCTACGATTATAGTTTGTTTTACCTTCTCGACGTCGCCGAAATTTCATTGTGTAATTGCTATTTTTTGCCATTTTATTTCTCCGTTACAAATAATTTTTCTTCTTCTAAATATAATTTAATATGTCGTCGATTTCGAAAAAAATTCCCTTTTACTTTCAAATACGTATTTCGATATGTATTCGGTGTGATTTTTTTATTTTCACGTAATTGTTTTATGAATGAACGCTCTAATCGAACTTTATTCAACCATTTTTCATGTAATTTTGAACGAATTTTTGTTTTTGCTCGACGAGAACCCGCACCTTTTTGTACCCCTTTACTTTTTTGAGTCGTAATTTTTCGTGCTCTACTACGAGATTGCGAAGGTAATTGTTTTTTTGTTATAACATTACTATTAATTAAATCACGAATATCTGCCTTTGTCAATGCTTCTTTAATTGTTGACAATTTCGACGTATCAAATACTATATTTTTCTGAGCACATTTAAGTACGTCTGCGGCTATTCTTTTTTGAACTTTTAAATCCATTTTTTTACTCCTTATTGATTTTTGGAAATGAGCGTTTTATCTTGCTCTTTTTTCTCTGTTGATTGCTTATCTACTTTTGTATCTTCAGTTACAGTTTCTGATTTGTTAGCACTATCTGCTTTTCCTTTTTTCCCAGCTTTTGCTCTTACTGCTTCATCTTTTTTCTGTGAACGAACTTTTTCCTTTTTGGATTGTTCTACCTTTCGTTTTTGTACTGAATCTTTACATAATTGAATGTATTGATTGATATCTTTAACTCCTTGTACTCGAAGTTTTTGTTCTTTCACTAATTCTAACAGCGCAATTCGTTTTTTCATACCCAACGAACTTGCTAAAACAATGATTATTTTTTTTGAATCGAGTGATTTAATTGTTTGAAGTGAAGATACCGTAACTATTGTTAATCCATCTTCAGTTAATCCTCGAACTTTCTTTGGATAACCAAAACCAGTTTTGATTGTCGTTCGATGCCCTTTTTTATTATTTCCTACTTTGTTATGAACTCCTTTTGGTTTTCGATAACCCGAGCGAGAAACACGTTTTATATGTGTTGCACCACTTCGTATAAATCGAGGACGTGATTCTTTTACTGATTTTTTTATTTTTAATAATTCTTCAACCATTTTCTTCACACTAAGCAAGTAAAACTTTACCTGCTTTTTTTGTTATATAAATTCCATCTTGGAATATACGGCGATCAAAATCCGTAATTCGCGTTAATTGTTCTAAATCAGCAGCTACTTGACCTGCTAATTCTTTATTCACTGATTCGACCGTAATAACGTCTCCATTAATAGTGACTTTAGCACCACTTTTTAAATTTAATCGTCTTGGCGTATTTTCGCCTAAAAAATTTTTAAGTTCAAATACTTCATTTTTCACACTTGCACTCATCGGAAAGTGACCTGAACAAATTTTTAATTCGTATGCAAATCCTTCTTTTGCACCAATCATACAATTATTAATGTGTGCTCGAAATGTATTAATATTCATTTTTTCTTTTCGTGTTGCATTTTTTGAACGTAATATTATTTGTGAATTTTCTACGAATACATCTATACGTGAGTTAATCATTTTTTTTGATACTTCACCAGTTGAACCTTTTGCAGTAAAAATTCCTTTTTGATACGAAACTTCTACTCCTTCAAGTACTGGTATTTTCTCTTCGTATAATTCAATTTTCATAGTATAATATTAAACTAAATGCATATTAATAACAATATGCAACAAGTTTTCCTCCAACTTTTTCTTGCTGAGCTTTTTGAATGGTCATTAATCCTTTTGAAGTTGTTACAATAATAATTCCAAACCCTTTTGATGGTAAATAATTCTGTTCTACGGAAACCGAATCTGCAACTGAAAAACTATATCTTGGTTTTATCGCACCACATTTATTAATTTGTTCAAACCCCGTTATTTTTACATGACTACCGCGACCATCTTCAATCACATCATATGCACGAATATACTCATATTCTTTAAACATATCAAGTACTAATAACATGAACTTTGACACTGGTTTTATTACTACTTCTTGCTTATTCACAAGATTTGCGTTTTGAATCTTTGAAAGCATTGCCGCTAAAGGATCATTTAATACCATATTTTACACCTAATTATATTTTTTAAACCCGATTTTTGTTGCAACCTGTCTAAATGATTGCCTACACAAACCTAAATTGTATTTGCTGATGTGACCACCTACTCTTCCTGTTAATTTACATCGTCGTAAATTTTTCCCACAACTTCTCTCTGTCGGTGAACTGTGTTTTACGAATTTTTTTAATTTCGTCGGTTTTGCACGAAGTTGTTTAAACACTTTCTTATAATAGGATGCAGTCATTCTTCATCGTCCTCGTCTTCTTTTACAACAACAGTCACGTTGTACTGTTTTTTCATAAATGTAATTACATCTTCTTGCGACACTAAATGTCGTTGCGGAATGTGTCCTGGTTTAAATTTTCTCTGTTTGACACGCAAACCTGGTTTTTGAAATGTGATTGAAATTTGCAACCCAATAATTCCTATTTCCGGAGTATATTCTATTCCAGGAATATCAATACATTCGGATATTCCAAATGATAAATTTCCTCGTGAATCAAAACAGGAAAGCGCTATTTGATTGTCTTTTGCTTCAACAAATCTTTTTACAAGATTTTCTGCTTCAGCACCACGAACTGTTATTTTAGCACCAATAGGAAGTCCTTTTCGTAAACCCCAACTTGCAAGTCGAACTTTTGACTTTGTTCGAACCGCAGTTTTACCTGTGATTAATTTTAAAAGTTTCAATGATTTTTCTAATAATGCATGATCTGTCCCACAGCCACAATTTAATGTAACTTTTTCAATTTTTAGTTCTCGCATTATATTTTTTGTTTCTGCCATTTTTCTACTCATTCTTATGCACTTATTTGTAATTCGGGAGTTTTTTCTCCAACAACAAACGCATATTTTTTAAGTGTTTCAGTTGGAACTTCATTTAAAATTACAGTGATTTTTTGATCTTGTGTGGATTCTACAACACCAATTGAACCAATATGTCGACCACCAATAAATTTAACCATATTTCCTTTTTGAAGCGAAATATGTTTGGTAATTTTTTGATTTGCATCAAGTACTAACGAATCACCAACTGAAATTGGTTTTGCTTCTTTTGCATTAATACGCAATGAACGACCATTTAACATCGATAATTGAAATACATCTTTTTGTATAATTTGTTTTGATAATACTTTTACTAACATACTATCTTTTTGTTTTTGTGGTATTTCAAATGCTGTTAATTTCCCATTTTTACCTAAACCAACTCTAAATGATTTTTTATCATCAACAAAAGTTATAACGTCAAATAATCCCACAGGAAATCTATGACTTTTTTGAAGTTTCCCATCAACTTGAATCTGACCATTTGTCAATAACACTTTGACTTGGCGAGTTGTTTGACATACACCTAACACTTCCTTACAAACAAAGGCCAAAGGTAAACTCAACTCTTGATTTTTCCCCGATTTTGGTCGAGCCACAAATGTACTCAACTTACGCAATATTGGCCAAGTTCTTGGAGTTGCGATTCTTTTTAAGTGATTTTTAGTCATTCTGATTTTCCTCGTTTTAATGCTATTTCGCGTTTTTTGTCTTTTAACACCAAATCTAAAATTTGAATATTTGAAGCATGAATTGGATATAAATATTTGGAGCCATCTTTTTTAACACCTTCAACTTTTTGAATATATATTTTTGATGTTGCAACATCAACTTTATCTACAACACCAATTTTACCCTTATGTTGACCTACCATTACTTTTACTTTGTCACCTTTTCGTACACGAATCGAACGTTTTGCATGTTTTTTTCGCAATTCTGGTGAAAGGCTCGCATGTAAAAATGAACCTCGAATATGATCTGGAGCATTATATGCATATTTTCGTTGTTTGCTCACTTGTGAACTTTTTTTCCAACTTTTACTAAATAATTGTGATACCATTTTTATTCCTCATAATACAATGTTTGCAACTTTTCCAACCGCTCCCCATCTCTCAACAGCTTCTTTTGCAACTGGTCCTTTGAATATTGTTCCCTTCGGATTTCCTTTTTCATCCTTTAATACAACAACACTATTATCTTCAAATTTAACTCGCATCCCATTAGGTCTTCGATACTCTTTCTTCTGACGAACAACTACTGCAGGAACTACTTTATTTCGCATATCAGGTCGCCCACTTATAACGGATACCATTACTAAATCACCTACGCCAGCTGATGCAACACGTCCTTTTCGAGTTTTAATGCTTTTTACACCAATTATTTCAACAACTTTCGCACCACTATTATCGCAAGTTTGCATTCGTGCCCCAACTGGTAATGCTCGTGTTACTGACGCTTTCATTCCTTTCATATTATTTCACCAATTATTCTGATTTTTTTGTAACTATATTTATGATGACCGCACTCTTTGTTTTACTCAAAGGTCGACAACCAATAAACTCAACAACATCTCCTTGTTCAGCTTGTATTGATGTTGGGTTATGAACGTGAATTTTGGATAATTTTTTTTTATATCGTTTATATTTTGGCACAAAAACCTGTCGCTCAATTTGAACTGTAGCAGTTAATGGCGCTAATGCACTCACAACAGTACCAACCATTATATTACCTCGCACACGAAGTGAACCTGTGAATGGGCAATTCTTATCAGGTTGTTCTTCAAATTTTGGCGTTTTTACACCATATCCAATTGATTTTTTTGTTGTCATCGTTTCATTCCTTTAATTTCAATTGATTCAGGTTGAAATCCCAAACCCTCCATTGCTTTTTTTATATTTTGAGTATGATCCCCTTGCAGTTCAACAACACCATCTTTAAATGTCCCACCACAAGCAAATTTCGCTTTAAGTTTTTTGGTAATATCTTTTACATCTAAAGATTTTATATCCAAACCTTCAACTAATGTGTATTTTTTCCCAAACTTTTTTTTTGTCGTAAACACTTCGATTTTTTGGTTTTCTTTTGCGATTGTATCGCCAATATTTAATTCTTTAGGCAATCCAAACTTATCAAATAGTTCATCCATTCACTCGTACTCCGCGCTGTTTTAGTGCCGTTAAGACACGCGCGATTGATTTTTTAAATTGTTTAATTTGACCAGGATTTTTTGGTGATGCACCGGATGCGGCCGAACCTTGTAATTTCATTAATTCTTTTTGAAACTCCAATAGTTTTTTTTGTAACTGATCGTTTTCTAAATCCGCCATCTGTTTAAATTTCATTTGGACTCCTCAACTAACTTTTCTGATGTTGATTCTTCTTTTTCTGCAGTTTTTGCAGATTTTTCTTTAACAACTTCTACAGATTTGTCAGTTGTTTTTTTTGTTGTTTTTTTCTTTGCAACCTTTTTTGTCTTTTTTGAAGCAAGTTTAGTTTCAGACTCAACCTTTTCATCTACAGACTCAGTAACTGC
Organism: uncultured Methanosarcinales archaeon; assembly: GCA_964624275.1. Lineage (GTDB taxonomy): Archaea > Nanobdellota > Nanobdellia > Woesearchaeales > DATGWN01 > CAZUXP01. The sequence goes on along the minus strand of CAZUXP010000001.1, from coordinate 56,567 downwards.
TTCTGTAATTTTTGATTCAACTTCTTTTGCTTCTTTTTTTGCATCAACTTCAATATCTTTTGAAGGACCTTCTTCGACATCACCAACTTCTGTTTGTAACAAAGTTACTGCGTCTGGAAGAACTAAATCAGGAGGCATAATTCGTACTTGAATTCCTACAACACCTGTTTTTAATTTTGCTTGAATATATGCAGTATCTACACCATTTATAGCAAGATCACCACATTTTTTTAAGTAGCCCATATAAAATCGCCATGTTCTTGCACGCGATGCAGGTAATTTACCCGAAATTAATATTTCAATACCTTTTGCACCAGCTTTGATTGCTGAATCCATTGAACTGTAACCCACACCCTTAAATCGTTGCGAACCAAATCGTTCAAGTAAAAATGCAATGTTTTCTGCAACAAGACTTGCATCTAACTCAGGTTTTTTAATTTCCGAAATTTCAATAACAGGATTTTCTAATTTAAATTTTGTTTTCAAAACTTTTGTTAGTTTTTTAATGTTGGAACCTTTTGCACCAACAATTAATCCCGGTCTTGAAGCATGAATAACTATTTTCTCACCAACCGGTGTTTTCTGTAATTCTGTATGTGAATGTCCAACTCGACTTAATGTATCTCGAATAAATTCTTCAACTAAATACTCTTGCAGTTTTTCATTCACTATATTTCGTTCAATCATTGTACTGTTTTCTCCAATGGTTTATTTGACTCTGCTTTTTTTGCAGGCTGCGATTCTGATGCTTTATTTTGAGTTGATTCTTTTAATTCGACTTTTGAATCGGAGTTTAATTCTGTTTTTGATTCAGATTCAACTTTCGGTTTTACTCTTGGTTCTTTTTGAACTGTAACTGGTTTTTTTGAAGATTTTTGTTCTTCTTCAACTTCCATTACAACTATTTCAATGTGTGTTACTTTTGCAGTTCGACCCCGATTTCTACCATATCTTGGTGTTTTTGGTCCACGATTCACGACAATACTCGAAATTTTTAATGAATCCGTGTTTAAAGCTTTATCTGCAGCATTTGCGATTGCGAGTTTAACAGCTTTTTCAAAAACCGCTATAGTTTTTAATGGAAATTTACCAGGACCAAGCGATCCTTTTTTATGCCCCGCACCATTTGTGAAACGTTTATATGGAACCACCATTTCTTTTTTTGCAACACTTGCCAACACAGCTAAAGCATACTTTGTTGAACGACCTCGAATAAAAGAAGCCACTTCAATTGATTGCTTTGAAGATACGTTTTGTAAAAGCAATACAGCTTTTGCAGTTCGAACATTCAAATCTTGCGTTGCATATTTATATGTCATTTCGTGTACCTATTATGTTAATTTTATTTTCTGCCTTGATTACTCGATGATTTTGAAGCTCCAACACCCGCACCACCGTGCACTACTCGTTTACGCGTGAATACAAACTCACCTAATCTATGACCTATCATTTCTGGTTGAACAATCACATCTTCAAAACTATTTCCTTTTGCTAATTTGATTGTTTTTTGAATCATACTTGGCAAAACAACCATATCTCGACAATGTGTTTTTACAACCGACTTTGTTTCAAGTTTTTTGAGTAATTTTTGTTCTTGTTCAGTAAAACCTCGTTTTACTTTTCGACGAACGTCTGAAGTTAAATGTGGAAGTAAGTCATTCAACGAGAGCTTTTGCAACTCCTCTGTTGTCATTCCTCTGAATTTGAATATTTTTTTTGCCATAGTATTTAAATCTCCATTATTTATTTCTTCTTACGACCAGTTCGTCTTGCAGCAACCATACCAACTTTACGACCCGGAGGCGCATGTCTTGAAACAGGCATCGCTTTTGACTTTCTTGATGTTCGCTTATTCCCATACGGGTGATCTACAGCGTTCATCGCTGACGCACTTACTTTTGGATATAAATGATTTCGAGCTTTATGCTTATAATGCGCAATACCAGCTTTTAAAATCGGTTTTTCAACTCGACCACCGCCTGCTAAAACACCAATAGTTGCTCGACAGCTACTATGAAATGTTTTCATAACTTTGGATGGAAGTCGTAATACAACACCATTTCCAACTTTTGAAACCACTCTTGCAAATGTACCGGATGCGCGAACAAATTTACCACCATCTCCCGGTTGTGCCTCGATATTATAAACCAATGTTCCTTCAGGAATTTGTGTTAATGGCAATGTATTTCCTTCTTTAATCGGAACACTTGGACCAACTTGAAGTGTATCCCCAACAGTTAAACCTTCACAAGCTAACATAAATTGCGTCACACCATTTTCAAATCGAATTTGAGCAAGTGGAGCAGTATGAGCCGCACAAGAAACGAAATCAATAATTGTTGCAGACTGAACGTCTTCTGAAACTGGAGGATGCAATGCTTCACCTTTGAATTTAAAACTATGTGCACGGTATCTACTCGTTCCAGCTCCTCGCCGCTGCGCAATTATTCGTTTTCCCATTTTCCCATACCTATTTTGTTATCTTAAATATACTTTAAATTAATCCTAAATCTGTCGCAATATCTATCGCAGGATTGTCAATACTAAATCGCACATATGCGCGTTTTGTTCCATTACGAGCATGTAATGTTCGAATGGACTCAATTTTAACTGAAAATATTGATTCTAATGCCGATTTTATCTCTGGCTTTCGTGCTTTTGAATCTACTACAAACACCAAGGAATTCTCGGATTCCATTAATCGAATCGATTTCTCATTTGAAATTGCATATTTTATTATTTTATTCATCTTCCTACTCAAATAATTTTAATTCAGCCATTTTTTGTAATGCTAATTCTGTATATAAGGTTACTCGCCCAGGTTGCGTACCAGGTGCTAATTTTTGCGCATTTAAATTTGAAACACTGACAACTTCAATACCTGGAATATTTCGAGCTGATTTTAACGCATCACATTCACCCGAAACAACTACTAACGGTCCTACTGTTTTTTTATATTTTCGACCCCGCATAGTACCTTTACCAGCACGAATTGATTTGCGTTGTGATCGAACTAATTCACCACTAAGCCCAATAGTTTCTAATGCTTTTTGAAATTCACTTGTTTTTGAAACTGATTCAAATTCTTTTGATAAAATAAAAGGATAAGTTTTTGGTACTATATGACCTCGATTTGTAACAATTTTTACATCCATTGTTGCCGATAATGCACTTCGAATTGCTTTTCGACGTTCAGAATCATTTATCCTTAATGACCAAATTTTTTCTGATTTTGGAGGGTGAGCTCGACGACCACCAACTGTTCCTGGAGCTACTGCACCAACCCAGTGAATTTGCGAACCATTTGCAGCCAAGATTTTTCGCGGAACACGAGATATACCTTTTCCATAACTTCCCCGATATTTTCGACGACGTCTTGAAACTTCAGCACTATGACGTTTTCCAGCTTCAGGACTTGCACCATATGATTGACGAGTGTTTGCTTGAATAACTAATACTGCCCGACGAATTAAATCCTCTCGAACAGGTTCTAAAAACTGTACAGGTACAGCCATTGATCCTTTTTCAGTATTTTGCAAATCTCGTATTTTTACATTCATTATCTTTAACCTTAATTTTGTGATTCTGTACTAATATAATTAATATCTATTTCGCCAATTGCATACTTATTATTTGGGCGAATCGCTTTTGTCAGTGTAATAAGTCGTTTTTTCGGACCACTCACACTACCTCGAACTAACATGTAAGACGTTTTAACTAAACCATAATGAGAAAACCCACTTTTCGCGTTGACTTTTGTTACGTCATCCGATATTAATTCGATTCGCTTATTATAATCTGTTCGTAAATGATAACCCATTTTTCCAGCCATCGCAATACGATACATTATGTGACCTTGACCTTTCCAAGGACCAAGCGAACCAGGACCACGTTTTGTTTTTTCTGATTTTTTTTGACGTAAAGAAACACCAAATCGCTTCACAGGACCTTGATACCCTTTTCCTTTACTCACAGAATGAGAATCAACTAAATCACCAGATGAAAACACATCAGTTATTGAAATCGTTTGACCAAGTTTTTCTTTTGCAAACGTTAATTGTGATTCAACTGAACCACCAATTGCTAATTCGAAAATATCCGAAGTTTTTTTCCCAAAACCCGCTAAATTCGGTTGCGTTGCAACTAATAACCGAACGTCTGAAATTTTCGATACGTCAAGCGAATCAAAATCTTGTTTTACTTCTTTTTTTGAAACAACAAGTCTTTTTCGAACACTGAGAGGTAATTTTGATGCATTAATTTGATGTGAAACAACTAATCGAGAATCATCTGACTGTGTGTACACACGAACTCCAATAACTAATACTGGCGGACACTCTATGATTGTAACTGGCTCACTGACTACTTGACCTTTTGTTAAAGATTGCTTTTGAGGATCCACAAATTGTACTTGAGTCATACCAACTTTGTATCCTGCAAAGCCAAGTAAACCTGAATCAGTATTTGACCATGCACGAATACGAGCAGTCTCACAACTAGCTCTAACTCTTGGCCAGAACTGCATACTTCCATGTCTTGGATTTCTTGATTTCGCCATTTTATATTATTTTAACACTATATTCTACTCGACAACTACATACTATTAGAAATTCAGTGAGCTAGAAGAACCTATTCCTGAAGGAATCCTTCTTTGCAGGCTCACATATTATCCTAATCTAAGCAAGGTTTGTCCGATCTACACAATTTCTTTTTTGTGCAGGTGTCGTGTTGATTTTATTGAGGAAATTCAAGCTGTTTATAAAGTTTTTGTAAATCAACATCTAATTTTTCTTTCCAAACAATGTATTGGATGAAAAAACATCGAAATATATGAAAAAAACTCAGAAATATAATGAAAATGTATTTATAACAATACTCCAATCTTTTTATTATGCAATTGCGAGAACTTCCCCATTCGCAAAAACCACGCGAAAGAATGATAAATGAAGGTATTGGCGTATTATCCGATATCGAGCTACTCTCCATTATATTAAAAAGTGGTAACCGACGTTATGATGTCTTTAGTCTTGCACAACAAGTCTTAAAGCTTCTTCAACAAGAACAACATTCAGTCACACTTGAACAATTACTCAACATTCAAGGTATTGGTATTGCAAAAGCAAGCCAGATTCTAGCACTGTTTGAATTTGCAAAACGTCGGAAAAAAACAATATATAAAAAAGAAAAAATTACAAGCGCAAAAACGATTTATACGCTTTATAACGACTTTTTTACGCAATCATACAGAGAAGAATTTCTTGTTGTTTTTTTAAACACACAATTAGAAATAATTGATCAAGAAGTGTTATTTAGTGGAACACAGGATGCAATCACAATTCACCCACGCGAAATTTATTTTCGCGCAATTAAACATCTCGCACACTCCATCATTATACTACACAACCACCCTTCAGGTAATTCACAACCATCAACTGCTGATTTAGATATAACAAAACGACTTGAACAAGTTGGAGACTTAGTTGGTATCCCTCTTGTTGATCATATTATTATTGGCGAAAACTCATATTGGAGTTGGGCTGAACAACATTAACGAATTATTTTTCTTCTTCGATGTATTTTAACGATTCACCAGTCCACAAAAATCCTGATTTTGTAATTGAATCATCCTCGGTATGAATCTTGACATCAAATTTTTCTGTTTTTGTCGTACCAATGATATCCATACGAGCATTTATAAATATTGATTTGTACTCATCATTTGTATGAACTGTTAAAGATTTAATTGCCGTCTTTAATGATTTTGCATCATCTGATTTCTGTCTCCGAACCCGTGCAATATATTCAACAACGATATCACCTTTTTGCATAATATCATTACCAAAATTAACATCTAAAGGTATTGGCCAATCACAGAGATGAACACTACTTCGTTCTTCTTTAAAGAATATTTGATATAATTTTTCTGTTATATATGGAATAAAGGGTGCAAATAATTTTATAAGAGTCGTACATACAAAATGAATCGTGTATTGTCCACTTTTTCTTGCCGACTCGCCATAAATTTCTGGCTTGTATAATCTATCCTTGACAATTTCTAAGTAATTATCACAAAAGTCATGCCAAAAAAAACGTTCAATATCATATTTGGCTTTTGCATATTCGTAATTTTCAAGACTCTGTGTCGTTTTATCAATAAGCGTGTTTGTTTTTGCTATAATCCACTGATCAAGTATTTCGAATTCGAGAGGTTTTTTACCAGTGAAATCAGTTAAATGTAAATGTGAAAATTTGGTTGCATTCCATAATTTATTCAATAATTTTTTTGCATTTAGTAACTCCGCTTCTAAAAATGGCGAATCTTCCCCAAGTTTTGTACTTCCTGCCCAAAACCGTAGTGCGTCAGCAGAATGTTTTTGTATCATCACTTGCGGGGATACAACATTTCCTTTTGATTTTGCCATTTTATTTCCTTTTGGATCTAAAACAAAACCTGAAATAATTGCATCTTCCCACGGATTTACACCGTGTAAGAGTCGGGTTTTTGCCATCGTATAAAATAACCAAAAGTTAATAATATCGTGAGCCTGTGGACGCATACTCATCGGAAATAATTTTTTATACACAGGTTTATCTTTAAATGAGTCAGTAGCTAAAAATGGCGTACTTGCCGATGTAAACCACGTATCAAAAACATCAGTTTCCGGAATCAACGTTACACCTTCTGGTGCACTTAATGGTCTATCCTTAGTTGGATCAACAGGTAATTGTGTTTCATCCGCATAATATATTTTTCCTGTTTCATCATACCAAACCGGTATTGGAATACCATAACTTCGTTGACGACTAATCGACCAATCCCAATTCAGACCTTTAATCCAGTTATCAAGACGATGTTTCATAAAATGCGGGTTCCAATTTAATTTTTCACTTGATTGTAAAAAGTCTTCACGCTTATCCAAGTATTTTACGTACCATTGCTTTGAATGGATAATTTCAACTGCAACTCCGCTTCGCTCACCTACATTTACTGTATGAGAAATTTCTTTTTGATTTTTAAGTAAATTTGCTTTTTTTAAATCTTCAATAATTTGTTTTCGTGCATCGTCAATTTTTAAACCAACATACTTACCAGCCCGTTCATTCATCTTTCCATCAGGATTAATAACCATAATAAGCGGAAGATTATGTTTTTTGTACCATTCAATATCAGTTTGATCACCAAATGTACAACACATCACAATCCCCGTTCCTTTTTGCGGATCTGCTTTTTCATCAGGTAAAATTGGAACTTTTGCGTTATATAACGGACTCAATGCATGTTTTCCAAACAAATGTTGATAGCGCTTATCATCAGGATGTGCAAAAATTGCAACACATGCACCTAATAATTCAGGTCGTGTTGTTGCTATAACGAGTTCTTCACCATTTTGAGTTTGAAAAACAATATCATTAAACAATGTTGTTTTTTCAATATCTTCGAGTTCTGCTTGCGCAATTGCAGATTGAAATTTTGTATCCCATAATATTGGTGCTTCTTTTTGATAAACTCGATTTTGTTTTGCCAAATCTAAAAATGTTTTTTGCGCAATACGTCTTGAATTATCATCAATTGTTGAGTATGTAATATTAAAATCACAACTCATCCCAATATCTTTCCAATCTTGAATAAATCGAGGAAGTTCGGTTTCAACATAATCCTTACAATGTGTAATTTCTTCTTCACGCGACAACGCATGTAAATTTAATTTCTTTTCTTTTTGAACAAGTTTTATTGTGGGAAGACCATTATCATCAGTTCCAAATGGATAAAAAACTTCAAAACCTTTCATCCGTTTATATCGTGCTATGATATCTTGTTGCGTAAACGATGCAGCATGACCAACGTGCATCTTTCCTGAAAGTGTTGGTGGCGGAGTATCAATAGAAAAAATTGGTTTTATTGTATCTGGATTAAATGTAAAAACTCCGTTTTTTTCCCAGAATGTTTGAATCTTATGCTCTTCTTCTTGTGAATTGTAATTTGTTGGTATTTCAGTCATTATCATAAAACAAATAATGTCATTCTTTTAATAGTTTTTTGATTTTTGTCTGAAAACACGATATATAAACTCTCTTTAATCTTTTATGTACTTACATGAATTACAGATTAATTTAACAGAACTTCGAAAATGTTTTATTTTCAAATTAAGTCAATATACTTTATTTAAGCATTAATTCATATTATTGCGAGAATTTCTACGTAGCCAATTTTATCGATAACTTTATAAATAATATATGCGAAAAAACAGGTATGATTTTAAAACAAAAAATTATAATCTTATTGTCCGTAGTCACTATAATTTTTTTCATGGTCGGATGTACTAATACATCCGATTCAGTAACAAACACTGATGATACTCAATTAACAATAAGTAATTCACAAAAAACAGAATTTTTTATGGCGTTAGAAAACGATTCAGATTATCAAGAGTTCTTAGAAAATAATATGAATTTTGAGCCAACTATAGAAATTTATACTCATTTAACACCTGCAGACTATAAAGAATTAAAAAAATCTTGGGAAGAAACAACATTTGCAGGAAGAATTCAATTTTTCGATACACTTGATTTAACTTCAAGTACAAAATATGTCGAAGTAAGTGATACATTAAGCAAAGATAGGCTCGTTTTAGTATATGACGAAAACACTCAAAATATTTTATTTTTACTCAGAACCATATCTGTCTCAGGAGGAGTGAAATGAAACTCCAAATATTCATCCTTTTATTTGTACTCGTAAGCGTAAGTTCATTTGCAACATTAACAGAAATTACGTATTCAATTGATAGCATTACACATTCTGCAAGAGGTTTAAATTTTGCAAATAATGCAAGTATTGAATTTGAATTAGAAGCAGATCAAATTTATGTTGAGGTTATAAACTCATCCCAAACAATTTTAACATCAATTCCTATGGAAAATACAATTAATTTTCAAACTGCAGGTTCAATATATTTTGAGTCAGAAAGTATTTCAGAATATTCAGTACGTTTACGAATGATTCCAGATACAAAAAGCGGAAATTCAATATATACTGGTAATTGTGAGTTGGTAGGGGGAAATGACCAACACCCTTATATTATCACACAAAGAGTTTATAATAGTAGTAGTGACAATTGGCAAGATGTAGGATGTATGGGTGATACTGGATTAGATGAATTATTTATAACACCAAATTGTGGTGATGATTTTTGTATTGATTTAGGTTAAGAGGGAAAAAATATGATTTTAAAAAAAATAACAGTAATATGGATTGTTTTGTTGATTATAAGTATGTTTCAAGTACATGGACTTATGACTGAAATACATTACAATATCGAAAGTATAACGATGCCCGCAAGAGGCGGTTTACTTCACGATGATGTAAATACTGAATTTCGTTTAGATACAGGCCATTCTAATAGGAGGGTTACATTTCAATTAATTGATTCATCACAAAATGCAATTGTAAATCAAGATGGTGGGAGATATTTAGATCATACTGATCAAGGTGTTATTCTAGTGGATTTAGATCCAAATGAAATATACACATTACGCGTGAATATCACACCTAGATATCACTCATCAGGTTTGGATTTGCATGCTGCAGATTGTCAATATTACGGAAATGCACAGTATTATTTAGAAGTTGATTATAAAAGGACTGCAACAAGTTATTCAAATTCTGATTGCGAAGATATCAGTTATGATGATTATATACCAGTTACACCTAACTGCGGTGAAGAAAATGTTTGTTTTGATTTAGAACAAATTCAATGAGTTTCATGAAATTATTGTTTTACTTAATAGGAGCAATTGTACTATTAACACCCGTTTTTGCAATTCAAGAACAGTGTTTTTTAGAAGATAGTATTTGTTTCTCTTATGAAGTTTCTCAAATTCCTAATTATAAAATTTGCTCAGGAATTTTAAGTGAAAGTTATCTATGTGTTGAAAGTACAGTGAATAATCCTTCTGATTTTGAATTTTCTTGTGATGGAGCTAATTTGAACGGTTTTTGTATCGATTATACTGTCCAAATAAAAGCGAACACTATCACACCTTGTAATGGATTCAATTCACATTATCTTTGTGTTGAATCGACAGTCAACGATCCTGAGACTCAAGATACACACTGTGAAGGAATATTATTTGATGGTTTTTGTATAGAAAAAAAAACTCTTGTTCAGAATGCGCAGATTGATAATTGTAATGGTTTTACAAGTAATTCACTTTGTATTGAAACAACGACATCAGAATCATTAATTGATAATCATTGTGATGGTTTTAATTTATTTGGATTTTGTATTGATTTTTCAGCTGATTACTTCAAATTAAATTGTAATGAAGATGAGTTAGTTGGACCATTATATTATGATGGCGATACTGATGGGTATCATAATGATTCAATAATTCCAAGATATTTTTGCCAAGATGCAATTCCTCCTACTTGGATTGAAGAAGCAACAGTTGATTGTGATGATACGAGTTCATTAGCAACGCGCAATCAATACTACGATAATGACGGAGATTTTTATTATAATAGCACACTAGGACAACTCACCTCATGTGAAAAATATCAAGGTGTTGATTATACTAAACTCATTAACGATTCACAACAACTAGGGGTTGATTGTGATGATACGAGTTTATTAGCAACGCACAATCAATACTACGATAATGACGGAGATTTTTATTATAATAGCACACTAGGACAACTCACCTCATGTGAAAAATATCAAGGTGTTGATTATACTAAACTCATTAACGATTCACAACAACTAGGGGTTGATTGTGATGATACGAGTTCATTAGCCACGCGCAATCAATACTACGATAATGACGGAGATTTTTATTATAATTCAACAATTGGATACATGTATTGTTCCGAATATACTGATGATCTTGATTATACTAAACTTATTAACAGTTCACAACAACTAGGAGTTGATTGTGATGATAATAACGAATTTGCCACATCAGGAAGACTTTACTATGACGGTGATGGTGATGGATACATTAATAATTCAATTCAACCGATTGATGTTTGTAATGGTGATCCTGTTCCAGATGATTTTTCATCGTGGACTACGAGTTATAACGGATATGATTGTAATGATAATAATGAATATGCAACAACGGTAAATGACAAGTTATATTTAGACAATGACGGGGATGGATATTATGATTTGTCAAGTGAAATTAACTCATGTGCTGGCGAAACATTACCAACTGATTTAACAAATTGGGATTTTAGATCGACGTATATTAGTATTGACTGTGATGATACAACTGCACTTAGAAATGAGAGTTTATCTTCATTATATTATCAAGATCAAGACGAAGATACCTATCATGATCCGCTCGTACCATTAAGACCTGTTTGTGTAGGGGAATCAACACAAAGTCTTGTTCCCCAGTACAGTTCTTCCGGTATTGACTGTGATGATACGAATTCTTCATTGAATGTATCGCAAGGTTTATTTTATGTAGATAACGATAATGATTTTTTTCATAATAACTCAATAGGCGAAGTTTATCTTTGTGAAGGAGAATCAACGACAGACTACATAAGAGATTACTTAAGTTTGGGTCCTGATTGTGATGATACGAATCCTAAAGCAGGAAATGATACTTACGGATTATATAAAGATGGTGACGGCGATGGTTATTATAATGATTCACAGACCCTAAATATTTGTTTAGGAGATAATCCACAACCGCTAAATGAATGGAACTTTGCTTCAGAATATCTCGGAGTTGATTGTGACGATACGAATGCAACAAGAAAAAATGTACTCGGAATACATTATACTGATCTTGATGGAGATTCATTTTATAATGATAGTGATGATTCAGTTTTACTTTGTGTTGGAGACTCAACGCAAGGACTTGTTTTGGAATCTAATGCAAAAGGTTTAGATTGTGATGATACGAATTCTAAAGCTGGAAATAGTACATATGGATTATATAGAGATAGTGACGGTGATGGTTATTATGATGATTCACAGACCCTAAATATTTGTTTAGGAGATAATCCACAACCGTTAAATGAATGGAACTTTGCTTCAGAGTATTTCGGAGTTGATTGTGATGATACAAATGATACAAAATATTCCTTTGAAGAGTTTTATGTAGATAATGATAATGATAGATATTATAATGCTTCAATAGAACCAGTTGAATTTTGTGGCGGGGATAATATTGATGGATTCATTCGATCTCCTATTGGCGAAGATATTGATGATTCTAATCCAAATATATGGGGTATAGGTGGTCCTGAAATTTGTGACGGAGTTGATAATAACGGGGACGGTTTAATCGATGAAAACGCATGTTACTGTGAGCCAGTTAATTTTAATGAAATAGATCTACAATTATTAGTCGATACATCAGGTAGTTTTTCAAATGAATTGAATTCACTTGATATTGCAAACGCGTATAATATAGTAATTGAAAACTTAGAAAACCAAGGTTATGATGTTTCTTCCGAGATTCGTGTAATATATCAAGATTATTATGGACTTTCAATAACTCATGAAACTATTGAATTAGGCTGTGATGCACTAGCGTCGAGTTATTATAAAGTTCAAGGGATGGGTAATGATCATGAAAATGAAGCATGGGCTTTAGCAGGTTATTGTGGAAGTTTTTCAAATTTGTGGAGAGATGGTTCATTAAAAACACAATTCATATTAGCAGATGAAGGACCTTGCGGAAGCGATTTTTGTTCGGATTCTGAAAAAACAGAAATTACAAATCATTTTATTGATAAAGCACTTGAAAAATCAATCCAAATCAATACTTTTAATGATGGTTGTGGTTCTTATTGTGGATTTTATACTCTTGCTTCTTCATCTACTGGAGGTAATGATTATGGATATTCGCAAGGTATAAACTCAGTTGTTTCTTCATTACAAGAAGCAATGTCAAATCTCACTCAAATTAATTGTGAACCACTCTGTCCTCAAGGGTCTCATTATGATCCATCTTCAGCTTCTTGTCTTGAAAGCAGTTGTTTAAATATTCCATCAGATGCAACACTTTGCGGAGGAGATAATATTAATCCGAGTTTTTGGAATTGGGTAAACCCTAATAATTATGCAATAGTTGTTGATAACTTATCAAGTTGTACACCACAGAGAAATTGTGAATATTACTGTCCTGAATACCATGTTTTTGATGCAGAAAATAATCGTTGTATACAAGAATATGAAACATGTGAATTACCTAATGGTACAACTGTAGGACATAATACACAATGGTTGTTATATGAAGAATCACCGCCACCTCTCGGTGAACAATGCAATAGTGAGTTGCGAGTTTGTAACAATGGAACACTAAGTGGTTCATTTGAATTTGATAGTTGTACCGAAGATGATTTTCAATATTGTACATTACCAAATGGTGAAATATTGGAACATAATAATTCAATAATACTATACGAAAACGAACAAGTTCTTTTTGGTGAAAATTGTAACTCCCAAAAACGTACTTGCTTTGATGGTGAGTTAAATGGTTCTTATGAATACGATTCGTGTATAGTTCAAGAACCAATTTGTACAGGTGAAATTCCCAATAATGCGACTTCTTGTATATCTCAGCCATTAAATAGTGGAACTATTACATTAGTTCAAGAATGTTCGGTTGATGAACCATCGTGTGAGTATACTTGTGATGAAGGATTCATCTTAAATGGTTCAATTTGTGAGCTTGAAGAAGAAGTAATTTGTTTGGATGATGAAGTTTGGAATGAAAGTTTACAACAATGTGTTGATGTGACTTGTCCAGAAAATCAAGTTTGGAATGAAAGTTTACAACAATGTGTTCCTATCGAATACCCAAGACTTGATATAACAGCAGTAAAAATCTGTGAAGTACAATATGATTGCGGAGTTTCTGACGGCGTTTGTCCAGAATATTTTGCAGAACCAAATGGAGAATTAGTGCAATGTATTACTCAAGACCCTGATTGTATAAATTTATATGAAAATACTGAAGAACCAATCATCTCAATTGCATCACAATTGCGCGTGGAAAGTGTTCAAAATGATTTTACAAATGAAATTGAAACAATTGAATACGAATCAGAAGAATCCCACCTTATTGAAATTACGTTAGATTCATTTTATAGTACACAAATTTCAAATACTACAATAACCATAAATGGTTTTACTCAACAACCACAAAATATATTATTTGATATGAACAATATAATCGAATGTCCGCAAAAATCAAAAATATTCTATTACGACATCGTAAATGGTCCTTGTTATCAATTAGCAGAGGAAGATTCAATAACAACACTTACTGTCTTTCATCCACTTTCAAAGCACACAATTTTTATCGAATATGCAAAAGAACCACAGTTTAATTGGTTATATATTTTTTTAATTATTTTTATTATTACATTTGTTGCAATTAGTATTACGAAAATAATTCTAAAACAATCAAAAGACTAGTTTTTCTACACTGGACACTCGACAACTGTGCGCCTCTTCTATTTAAACAAGCTTAAATATCCTATTTTCTAAAAAGACAGAGAGGTCTAAAGAATGGATGAAAAAAATTTAATAGAAAAAAGATTTAATGCAGGAGGCATTAGTGCAACGATATGGTCTAACCAACGAGAAATTAATGGTCAACAGTTAACGTTACATTCAATTTCATTACAACGGGCTTACAAGGATAAAAGCGGTGAATGGAAAAATTCGGCTAATATGCGAATGGGTGACTTACCAAAAGCTCAGCTCGTACTTGAAAAAGCATATGAATATCTCGCAATGACAAATACAGATGAACAACTCGCATAAATAGAGGTAAATTAAAATGACTACGGATATACAAATACCAGATGAAATAATTGAAACACAAGAAGAACAAACTATTGAAAAAAAAGAAAAGTTACATTTAACTGATATTCCAGGAGTTGGCGCAACAACCGCAGACAAATTAAATGATTGTGGATTTAACGATCCAATAAGTATTGCCGTTGCAACTCCAGGAGAACTTGTTGAAGCTGCAGGAATCAGTGAAACTGTTGCACGAAAAATGATTAATTGGTGCAGACAAAACATGAACATGGGTTTTGAAACAGGTGATGATGTTCTTGTTCGAAGAAAAAGTGTTGTGAAAATCTCAACCGGTGTTGATGAATTTGATGCAATGCTTGGTGGCGGTTTTGAAACTGGAAGTATTGTTGAATGTTTTGGCGAGTTTGGTTCTTCAAAAACTCAGATCGCACATGTACTTTGTGTACAAATGCTCAAAAAATTTCCTAACTCATACGCAGTATATGTCGATACGGAACGAACATTTCGTCCAGAACGAATTATTGAACTTGCAAAAGGAGCAGATTTAAATCCTGAAAAAGTTTTAAAGCAGATTAAAGTTGCAAAAGCATATAATTCAGACCATCAGATGCTTTTAGTTGAAAAAGTTGAAGAACTAGTGTTAAAAGATGAATTAGATGTTAAATTACTTATTATAGATTCATTAACGTCACATTTTCGAGCCGAATTCGTTGGACGTGGAACACTTTCAGTAAGACAGCAAAAATTAAACAAACATATGCACACGATGAGTCGATTGTCAGATATACATAATTTATGTGTGTATGTCACAAATCAAGTTATGTCAAAACCTGATTCATTCTTTGGAGATCCAACAGCAGCTATAGGTGGTCACATAGTAGCACATTCAAGTACATTTCGAATGTATTTGCGAAAAGGGAAAAAAGGTTGTCGTGTTGCAAAACTCATAGATAGTCCGAATTTGCCAGATGGAGAATGTGCGTTTATGGTCACAACTGATCGTTTAGAGCCTGCAAAACTTTAACGTAATTTCAAAAGCAAGTTATCCCTTGCTTTTCTTTCATTTTTTTCTTTTACAGAATAGTTTCGTTCGTACGATATAATATTTATATAAAACATGCGAAACTTCGCTACGGGCCAATACACAATTTGTAATTCACCCCAATTACTTTTATTGTTTTGAAGATAATATCTTTTCTTAACTCGTGAACCATCAGATTTTTTCTGTTCTTGAGTCTGAAAGTACATAAGTTGAAAACTTTTTTTTAGTCGTAGTTTAATTCTATTTTCTAAACGTTTAAAATCTGATTCTAAAGATTCACCTACTTTCATAATACAACGAATTGAATTATTATATATATCAAAATCCATAGAATTTTAAATTCCAAATATACTATATAAAACTTATGAGAATTTTTGTTGCGATTCCAATTGATCTTGAACAGATAGATATGAAACCTCTTTTAAGTATAAAATCAGTATCACACTACCACTGTACACTTGCGTTTTTTGGTGATGTGTCAAATGAAGAGTTTGTATATATTAAACAAAAACTTCAAACAAAATTTTTAAAACCTTTTACGCTTAAAACAAAGTCTCAATTAGACTATTTTGGTTCAAAAAATAATTCGAAAGTTTGGTATATTCCAATTCAGTATTCTAAAAAACTTCAAGAATTACAACAAAAAATTCAAAATCTCTTCAAAAACAAATATCATTTTGGAAAATTTCAGCCTCATATCACTGTTGCGCGTGTAAAACGAAAATTAACTATACAAGAAATTAAACAATTCAAAAAAGTTCAATTGCCTAAAAAAGAAATTAACGTTTCTGAATTAGAACTAATACAAAGTATTCTGACCGAAAATGGTCAGGAATATTTTGTCAGAAAAAAAATAAGGTTGTAAACCTTATTCGATATACATACCTGCTCTTGCTGGAATGAACTTCCAATCTTTTTGAATTCGACCTGTTTTTTTGTAATATTTTGCAAATCGCATAATTTGTGATTGTGCTAGCTGGATTCCACGAAGCGCAGTTTTATCTTGCTTATTACTTTCGTAATGTTTTGATACATCAATCCATTTTTGAATTGCATCAAGTAAATCTTGAGGTAAATTCTTACTTAATTTTTTCTCATCTAAGATCTGCGTAATTGTTTTTTGAGTTGCAGCCTTTACTGATGGAATACCATACATATCTCGTAATTTAATTCCTATTTGTGCTGCAGTCAATTTTTCTTTTGCATATTTTGCAACTAACGCTTCTATTTCTGTTGGTTTATAGGAAACCCATTTCGGATTTTCTTTTACAAAAGGTTTTGAACTTCCGCTCTTTCCTTTTGATTTTCCGTACATTCGTGCCATTTTTATTATACCTTTATCTATATTTTCAAGTTAAAGCGTAAAGAATTTTGTTCTTTTTCGCCAGTATACATTCGTTTGAAAAACCAACATATCTCTTGAATACAATAGTGAAAACGAGTTTTATTTATAAAACTTGTCAAAAGTTCAGGGCACCATCATTCAAAGATATGGTGGCATGCTCGCACAAAGTGCTCGACTCTAAACTTTCTTTCCTTTTGAATATGCATTCGCTTCACCCATCCATCCATCAAATAGACGAGCAGTATATCAAAGTGTTGATTTTAGTCAATTCAAAAATAAAAGTAGTACATATGTAATGTACAATCCACCTAAAACAAAACCTTCCCATCGCCTCAAATGTTTACCTTTATACATAAAAAACAGCAGCAGTATGCTTATTATAAATAATATCGGAAATCCGATGAATAACACGCTATTTGTAACAACTAATGGAGTAATCAAAGCCGACAAACCCATTACAAAAAAGACATTTAACATATTTGATCCTAAAATATTACCAATTAACACTTTGAACTCTTTTTTTCGAAGTGCTGATATTGACACTGACAGTTCAGGAAGCGATGTTCCAATTGCAACTACTGTCAATCCAATTATAGAAGTATCAGAAATAAACGGTACACGTTCTACTAAAAATACGGATAATCTAACTGTGCTTTCAGCAAATACATAAATTCCAATTGAACTTAATATTAAGATAAAACTTTGCGTAAGAGTAAATCTTGTTTGAGTTATTTTTGGTACAGGATGTTTTTTACACATAGTATATAGTACAACTGGTAATATACAGACTAATAAAATGCCATCTACTACTGAAATTGTTTTATCAAAAAACATAAATCCTAAAATGATGAGCGTAAATATTGTAGATGAAGAATATTCAAAAAACTCATTTTTTGTTAGAGGTAATTTTTCAATAAAAATAATTGACAGAGCTAATACTAAACCAATATTTGCAATATTTGATCCGATAACATTACCAACAACAAATTCAGTTGTGCCTGAAAATGCTGCACTCAACGATGTTGCAAGTTCAGGGAATGAGGTTCCAAGTGCAACAAATACAAAACCAATCATAAATGGAGACAGTTTCAAAAATGTTCCTAATTGAATACTTTTTTCAACAAATAAATCCGCAGATTTTACTAATAAAAATAAACTCAAAAATAATGCCAACACGACTATAATTACAATTATCATTACAAATATAATTTTTTCATCTCTATATAAATTTTCAGTTAAAATGTCCGACCACTGGACAAATACCCCTAAAGAATTTATAAATGACTTTGATAATTTCTCATTATGAAAAAACAGATAATCGCACACGTTGATATGGATTGTTTTTTTGCCGCATGCGAATGTTTACAAAATCCAAAACTAAAAAATAAACCACTCATTGTTGGTGGAACAAAAGAATCTTTGCGAGGTGTTGTTTGTACTGCTAGTTATGAAGCAAGACAATTTGGTATTCACTCAGCAATGCCTCTTAAAAAGGCAATTAAATTATGCCCACAAGGTATTTTTATTCAAAGTTCTCATTCGTTATATCGTATAGAATCAAAAAAAGTTATGAATGTTTTACAAACATTCACTCATCATATGTATCAAGTCTCAATTGATGAAGCATATTTGGATATTACTCATTTATGCACAGATAAAACATCTTGGATGAAAATTGGAAAGTTAATTCGAAAAACAGTATATGAACAAACGGGGTTTACTTGTTCAGTTGGCATATCATCTTCTCGAAAAGTTTCAAAAATTGCATCTGATTACCAAAAACCCCATGGTGTTACTGTAGTCTATAACAATAAAGAATTTTTAGCTCCACTCTCAATTAAAAAAGTACCTGGTATTGGCAAAAAGACTTACAAAAATTATACGCAAAAAGGAATTCGAACTATTGGCGATTTAGCAAAAAAAGATACTTTTTTTATACTTGATTATTTTGGCAAAAGTGGTTTTAAAATTTGGCAACTCGCAAATGGACTTGATAAAAGTACAATCCCGCAAAAAGAACCTGAAAAATCTCATTCAAGAGAACATACATTTGATGTTGATTGTTATTCCAAAAATCAATTGCTTGAAATTTTACAAAAACTCATTCAAAAGACATATAATGATTTGCAAAAAAATTCATATAAAACTGTAACACTAAAAATACGTTATACGAATTTTCAAACTATTACTCGTTCTCATACATTAAAACTATCGCAAAATGATAAATACACTTTTCAAGCTATTATTTTTGATTTACTAATGCAAATTCAATGGAATCGTGGAATAAGACTCATAGGGGTAAAATTGGACAATTTGCAACTAATAAAAGAAAAACAACTTGTATTAACTCAAGTTATTTAGTTCGTTTATCTTTAATCATATCACCTATTGTAAAACTAGAAGTTTTTGTGTGTTCTAGTTCAACATCATTTTTGAGAGTTTTTTTTGCAGTAATGATAATACCAAGACCTTCTTCAAGTTTTTTTGCTTCATCAACAGTTGGTTTGAGGTGACCTGACTCTACTTGATGTATTGTTGATTCTTTAATCAGAAGTTTTTTTGCAAGATCAATTTGACGTAAACCTAATTTTTCTCTTGCTTGTTTTACGACTGTTCCTGCATTTGGAAGAATAAATTCATATATTTGTGTTTTTTGGGATTGCTGTGGATAAAATGGTTTTCGTGTTTTTATCGAATTATTTATTTCTTTTTCAATAGGTTTACCATATTTTGCTTGTTCAGGTGCAACTTTCATTTGTACACCTTCTATAATAACTTCAACAAGGTATGGACATTCTTTTCCTGTTAATTCGCAAGTTGGCATGTATATATAGTTGTTTTCTGCATATATAAAGGTTGGGTTTTTGAAAGGCTGTGTCAGATAATTCACCATTCTGTAAAGTTACATTACAGCGATTTTAAAACAGTTGTTTACTTCACGACGAGAGGATTGTATGCAAAGAAAAACAGGATTTTTCATGCACAAAAAATAATTGAATTTCTCATAAATCATCTTCTCATATGATTAAGCGTCAAAGTAATGTGACTTTTATATTTATCCGACACTGTATTTCAAAGCATAAATTTATAAATAAACTAATCTAAAATCTACATATGGCAGATAAAACAATTAATTTGCTCGTCCATATATTAGGGCTTTTAACGTGGGTAATAGGACCGCTTATCGTTCTATTAGCAATTAAGGATACAACGGCACAACAACATGCAAAAACAGCTTTAAATTGGCAAATAAGTGCGACAATTTATTACGGAGTTGCATTTTTATTAATGTTTCTCATTATTGGCTTTGCATTATTACCATTAATCGGAATATTAAATCTTATTTTCTGTATTGTTGCGGCAGTAAAAGCAGCAAATGGAGAATTATGGAAATACCCGTTAAGTATCCCATTTCTTCGCGTATGATTACGCGATCTTTTTATTTTGAATTTTTCTTAAAAAATGGTAAATAAAGTATATGAGACAAATCGTGCAATCATATATATGGTAATTAAACATAAAATAAAAATAATCAAGTTTAATACATTCTGTTTATCAGTTTTAATCAAATCTCTAACTGATCGAATCGCAACAATAACAAAAACAGTTGTTATTACAAAGCCAATAATTGCAAGAATAGTTCCAAAAGATTGACTCAAAAGTCCTAATATGAACGCCGATATAGATAATATAAGTGTACTATGTACTTTTTGTTGTTTTTTTGCGGATTTCATACAGTAATACACTCCGTTAATCTTTAAAAATGTAATTATTACGAAATTAGTAGGTTTTTTCCAAAACTGATCCGTCTTTTGTATCTTTAACAATAAAACCTAACTTTTCAATTTCATTACGTAATTCGTCACTCTTCTTCCAGTCTTTTTGTTCTCGAGCAATTTGACGTTCATCAACAAGTTTTTGAATATCTTCTGGTACTTCAACGTCGTTGGGTTTCCAATCAAGTAGTCCTAATCCAAACACCGAATCAAAGATTTGTATGTGAGCGAATTTTTCAGCTTCAGTTAAATTTGAATCAAACATTGTATGAAGTATACCTAATGCTTTTGGAATGTTTAAATCATCGGCAATAGCATCTTCAAATTCATCTTTAAATTGAGATTCAATTTCTAAAATGTTAGTTTTATTTTTTTGTAAATCATACGCTTTTTGACGTAATTTTTGTAGACTTTGATGTGCAGACTCTAATGATTTCCAACTAAATGTCAATTGTTTTTTATAATGTGTTTGTAAACATAAATATCTATATGCGAGTGGGTCGTACCCTTTTTCTTCTAAGAGCGTTACGGTCAAAAATTCTCCTTTTGATTTAGACATCTTTCCAGTTTCATCTATTAAAAATTCTCCATGCATCCAATAGTTAAAAAATTTCTTACCAGTTGCACATTCACTTTGTGCAATTTCATTTGTATGATGGACATTGATATGATCAACTCCCCCACAATGAATGTCTAACTGATCTTTAAGGTAATAATATGCCATTGCACTACATTCAATATGCCAACCAGGATACCCACTTCCCCACGGAGATTCCCATTGCATCGCATGATTTTCAAATTTTGAGCGAGTAAACCATAACGCAAAATCCTGTGGTTGTTTTTTGCCTTGATGCGTATCTACTCGATGTTTTTGTTGTTGGTCCAACTGAAGTTTCGCAAAATTTGCATATTGTGGATATGTAGATACATCAAAAAAAACATTTCCTTGAGATATGTATGTATGCCCTTTTTGTTCAAGTGCACGAATCATCTCTATTTGTTGTTTGATGTGTTCTGTTGCATTACACGTAATAGTCGGCTTTTGAATATTGAGTTTATCTGCATGCATAAAAAATGCATCTGTATATTGTTTTGCAACTTCCCAAACAGATTTACCTTCTCGTTTTGCACCGATTTCTAATTTATCTTCACCTTCATCTGCATCACTTGATAAATGACCTACATCAGTAATATTCATGACATGTTTAACGTCATATTTGAAGTATCGAAACATTTTCACAAGCAAATCTTCAAAGATGTAAGTACGCATGTTTCCAATATGAGCATAATGATACACTGTTGGTCCACAACAATACAAACCGACTTTATTTTCAATAACTGGAATAAATTTTTCTTTTTTTTTTGTTCGAGTATTAGATAGATGTATTGTTTTCATATGGTGGAGTAAATTCGCTTAAAATATATAAATGTGTTGGAATACAAAATGTAAACTATGATTTAAGTTTACCGCCATACAAATTCCAAATAATTTGTTGCTTGTTGACCGTCATAACTCAAAAGCCAAAATCGAACAATTTCACCAACACGAGGGCAAACAGGTTGATAACCACAGATATTTTTTGAATCACGCCATGTTGTTGAACGACGTACATGATCAAATTTACCGCCTTTCCACACCCCATTTCGTTTAACTGCTATATTTGCAGTACCGTGTAAATCACCTCTACCTCGCCAATCACCAATACTTTCTGCTGTAAAACGAATATGCTTGCTTTGTGCGTATGCAGATCTAAGTTCTTTTGTAACTTTTGCATTTGGGCCTGTTGTATCAGAACGAGTCCATTGTAATTCTTTGAAAAATTGTTCACTGTCATCTCCAATTTGTTCTGTTTCAACAACGTACGGGATACAAGTTTCAATTCTTCCCGCTTTACTCCCTGTAACATCGCACGCATAATTATCTCCCATCTTCACATATGCGGCTTCAGTATAAGATCTTCCTGGATTATTGAATCTAACAGTTTCATCGTAACCATTACTGCTACCACGATTTCTTCCTTCTTCTAAAATATTTCCATCTTTATCATATATCACTGCTGGCTGATCACCCGGAGAATGTAAAATAACAAGCTTTTGATCATTTTCTGATATCGGTTTCCATAAAAATTTACGAACTGTTTGATATGTACTAGGTGTATTTACATCATTACTGGGTTCAACTATAGGAGGATGATCTGGGAGTCCATCACCAGTAGTATCAAATCTATCTGCTCTTCCATCACCAGTAGTGTCCCATTGATCAATTTGACCATCTTCGCGCGTACTCCAAGCATCCATAATGCCATCTGAATTAAAATCAAAGATGTTGCAAACACCGTCAGGTCTTGTTGAATAACAATTTATTTTTCCATCACCTGTTGTATCAAATGCATCTGGTGATGTATCATTGTCTGTGTCCCACATATTTGGTTGACCTGGCACATATTGTACATTTTCAGATTCACAAACATCTAATGATTCAGATTCATTAATGCATTTTTGCGGATGTTTATCTTTTCCATCTAATACACTCCACGCATCCATTAGACCATCATCATTAAAATCAAAATTATCCGGATATCCATCTTTAGTCGTATCAAACGCGTCAAGTCGTCCATTTGATAAAATAACATCCCATGCATTAATTGTATGATTTGTTTGTCCAATAACATACGCATCAATCCTTCTATCACCAATAATATCAAATGCTTCGCAAATACCATCACTGTTTAAATCCAATTTGAAAATAGAGGTATCATTTAGTTCTTTAAACTCGCCGTCAGTTATATTATCACTTGGTACCCAAAGATGTTTCACAGATTCAACAGTACAATTAAGCGATGCGCTATTCAAATATCCGGAATTACTATTTGCAATATAATATCCTTTATCAGATTGAGGTAATTCATGTTGCCAATAAGGCAAAGAATGTTTCCAGATATATTGTGAACCATTAATCACTGCATAATCAGGTGCAAGATCTGTTCCTATAAAATCATCAATTAATGTAGGTTGTGTTATTTCACCATTTATAATGGCACGATCGTTTTGGGAATTTGAACAAATTGATTCTTCAGATACATTTGTTTTAATTTGAATACAATATGCAAATGCTCCAGGTGTAGGTGCATCCGGATTAAGTATATAAAATTCAAATATATTTGCGTTTTCTCTAAGTAGTTCACTAATATCGATTGTGTTTTCACTTAAAAAACCAGAATCTGGAAGAAAATAATGGGAAAGTGTTTGCGAACAATTTAGTTGTGAATTTTCAAAATGAAATTGACTCAAACCCTCCCCGCATACTTTTTTATTGCTTGTTAAATGCATTGAATTTAAACTAAAATTTGAGTTCACCCCTAATCGTAAATGATTATCAACTGAATACGTAATATTTGCAGAAAGTACAGTGACATTTTCAGGTATTTGGATAGAACGTTCAAGATACATCCAATCATTATAATGATTTTTTGAAAGGTCATTTAACGTACCATTTCCATCTATGTAATATGTATAATCTATTGACTGATGAGGTTTTTGTTCTGATGTTATTGCAATTGTTGAAAAATGATCAATAAAAACAGTTACAGTTTGATTTTCTTCGTCAATTATGGTATCATATGGAACCCATTTTTGAAGTCCATTTATATTTGCATAATACGAAATTGAAATATCTTGCAGAGGTACATTTTCAAATATAGCATTGCTTTTTGGCGAAAATTGAAATTGGAGTGGTGGATCAAAAAGAGCACCTTTTGGTGAAAACTCATATGCGATATTAAAAAGCGCATGCGTTTGAAACGGGTTAAAAAAATCACTATTTTTTATTTGAAATTTAATTTGTTCAATTGGCTGAAACGAATTATTTCGCGTATCTATCGCAGTGAGATTTTCAGGTATAATAATATTTAAAATGTTATCAGGTGTATTATATGTTCGTTGTTCTTCTAATTGTATATCATATATTTCTGAGGTTGGAAATGATGTTTTTATTCGTTGGATATAAAATTCACCAGATAGTGAATCGGAAATATGTATATTATCAACCGTAAAATGAATATCGGTTTTTTTTTTGTTAACGTAAAATTAATTTCATCTTTTTGAGAAAAATATAACTGATTTTCTTGAAAAATTTGACTTGAACAAGCATAAAATTCGTTTATGATATCAGGTTTAAGTTTAGTTAAATTCGCAACTCCCGTCGTGAGAATTGCTTGTGTCACCGATTTTTCTACACAACTTGATAAAAATAGTTGAACTGAATTATCTGATAAACTTTGTGTTGTTAGTTTTACTTGCTCGTCTTCAAACGATTTTTCTGCGTGAGACTGAAATATGTATAAAACGAAAATTGTTCCAAAAAAGATTGCAACTAATACAATCAAAAATAATGTTATTTGACTTTTTTTTGTATTTATTTGAGTCATATTTTCAAGTATTTGTAATAATACTACAATATTCCACATAATTGTTTATAAATATTCTTATTTCTACTATCATTTCTCAACAATAATTCGAAAATATAATACATTTGATATAACATATCAACAAAAATTGATTTCGTAGGCTCAGTATAATAATTTAACTCTTGTTGTATTTTAATTATTCATAAAATTTCAAACATTTGCATTTTATTATTCCAAAAAATTATTTGGATCTAAATATCGTATCCGAAAGAATGTATAAATATCTGTTGCGCGCTGTTCTCCAATTCCTGGAATAGACAATATTTCTTCAATAGACGCATTACTTAAATTTTGTAATGATTCAAAATGATTGAGAAGTTTTTGAGCGACAAGTGGTCCAATGTTTGGAATTTGAGACACAATTTGCTCTAATTGAGCTTTCTTTGTTTGTTGTTTATGTATTGTTTGCGCGATAAATGGTTTTTGAGATTGATCTTGTTCACGTTTTAAAATTGTGTAAAGTAAATTTGCAGTTTCTGAATCGCTTCGAGTAAATAAAACTGGTATTTGATATGATACAGTAATTGTTGCAAGCATTCCGTTTATTGCGTTAGGATGTATATTTCGAACTCCGTAAATACTTTTTTCACCTTGAATTATAATGAGTGGTTTTTTTACTGTTTGCTTTAATGCTTGAATTTGATGAAATAATCGTTTATCAAGTAAAGAATCGACAAAATCTTTGACATGTTTAAATTCAACAACAACATCTTTTGATAGCTGAAAATCACCTATTTGAAGTTTTTGACTTTGAATATGAATATCTAAATCATGAAGTTTGCGTAACACCCCGCTTTTTTTTTCTCGCGAATCTGCGTAAAGAGTTAAAAGAGGTGCAACTTCTTTTTTTGCAGTTGTAAAATGTGATAATGTTGTTTTTTTTGGTTTTGTAAACTCTTCTAACACTGAATACATATTTTTTTCTTTTTTTTGTGCAATCCACCGTATCGCAATATCTCGAGTATTTCTTGCACATAATACTCGAACAAGCCCTTCGTCTTGTCTTCCTGTTCGACCTCTTCTTTGAATAGTTCGAATTGCACTTGGTATTGGTTCATAAAATAAAACTATATCAACACTTGGAATATCAAGCCCTTCTTCGCCAACACTTGACATACATAATACATTATGAATGCTATCTTTAAAATCCTGAATTGTTTGTAGTTGTTCTTTTTGCGACATTCCAACACCTTTTTTTTTTGCTTGGCCAAAAAATAATGATGCACGAATTTGTTTATGAATTTGAAGTGTTTCAATGATCATAGAAAGCGTTTCACGATATTGACTAAATATTATTATTTTTGCATCCGGTTTTTTTTGTAATGTTTCTAAAACAATATCTTGAAGTTTTGACAATTTTGGGTGTGTAACTCCTTGCTCGTACAACTCTTTTGTTTTAATATAGGCAAATCGAAATGTTGGATCCTGATTTAATGCAACAACACCTTTTGATTTTTTAGCTTGAGCATCTTTTACCAAACTATGCATGTATTGATACAAGCTTGGAACACCTTGAGTTTCACAGAGTTCAAGCGCATATGATAATTTAAGTATTTGTGCAGAGAGTGATATCCCTTGTAAAACTTCAGGCGAAAAATCTTGCTGCGCAATCTTTTTTTGTAAACTTCCTGTTAACATCAATAATTCTTTTTTTTGAATCGATTTAATTGGTTTTGATTGAAAATATCCGTATTGCTGAAGTTGTTTTGCTCGCGATTCATAACACTTAAATAAGGTTGTTTGCAATTCTAAAATACTTGACGGTAAATCAAGTTCATCAAATATAACTTGAGTTTTTTTAATATATGGTTTTACGTCAGAATCTGTTTGTTCACGGTATTCGATATGTTCAATATATAAATTATCTTTAATTTCTTGAATTGTTTCTCTATCAGTTCCAGGAGATGCGGTTAATCCTAAGATTGTTCCTTGCGGTGATTGTTTTAAAAATTGTTTTGCAATCCACACATAACTATATTCTCCTGTGGCTCGATGTGCTTCATCAAAAATAATTAATGACAGCTCTTTTAATGAGATTCTTGAAGAAAGAATATCATTTTCTAATCCTTGCGGTGTGCTAAAAATAATTTTTGCTGTTTCAAATAATTCTTTTCGTTTTTCTGGTTTTATTGCTCCCGTAAATACTGCAAAATCCACGTCATTTGGTTTTTCAATAAGTTCCATAAAAGATTTTAAATGTTGATGCACAAGAGGTTTTGTAGGCGCTAAAATGAGGATTTTTTTATCAGGACATTTTCTGAGTTTATATAACGCAACCAAGAGTGAAATCGCAGTTTTTCCAAGCCCTGTTGGCAATACAACTAATGAATGTTGATTTACACACTGTGCGGTGATTGTTTCTTGATAAATACGGGGTTGAAATGATTTTGCAAGTTGCATGTGTGAGTATAAGACTTTATTCTATTTATAAATGTCGTTTCTGCAGTTGTCCAGTGGTATGACTTTAAAAAATCATAATCAGATCAAATCATTAATAGTAAAATCACGATGTTCGTTTTTAAGTAAAAAGTGGGAACTTGGAAAATATCCAGATAGTACATCATTTGGAAATGAATCTACGAGCGCCTTATGAATTTTTAGAACTTCAAACGTTATTTCTGTTGAAGAATTATTTTGAATGGAACTTCTCATTACTCTATCAATACTTTTCAAATTACTTTTTGACAAAATAGTTTTTGCAAAACCTTTTCTTACAACACTTGCATATACGCAAGGATCTAATGAACGCGGATAAGAACGAAAATCAGTCATGTAAGAATCAGAAACACTTTTGTACGCATATTCATAAAGTCCATTTCGTGCAAAATGTATTGTTGATTCAGTCGTGTCAACTGCTGCTAATAAAAAATCTGGTTGAGAAACGATAAAATACCAAGGACTTGTGATTTTATTCCCATGAAAATTTTCATTTTCACACGCAATAATTTGAAAACCCTGAGTTTTATTCATGTATCCTACAACATAAAGATGAAAAAAAGAACTATCTGAGTCAAAATCCAAATAAGGAACTGTTGGTTTTTCAAGTAATTGTGACATATATATGAGGTTAGGAAGATATTTAAATGTGTTCCGATTGTTTTAAAAATCTTGCACATAAAACAAAACATCATATTTGGAGTTTTCCGTCTTAAAAATTTCTGTTATGTTTAAATGATAATTGAAAAGTTGAGTTAAAAATCTTATTTTTTCACATATATATTTTCTATAAAACCTTTTGAACATTTCACATAATATTGATTTTTTTGAATAGTAAGATTATTACTTCTTTTATATTTTAATAGTACTTGATATAATATATCTTTTTCGAATGATTTTACAAGTATATATTTTTTTGAAATTTTTTGAAAAAATAATCCTTTTTGAACAAAATCCTTTGATAAAAGTCTTCTGCTGTTCTTTAAATAACCTCGAAAAAAAGAGAAAGGAAGTTCTCTTGAAACAAATGTTTTCTTTCCAAATTTTGCAAAAGGTATTGATTCTTTTACAAACAACTCTTTGACTTTTGTAGGATTACTTGTTTGATAAACAAACGAAGGTTTTTTTGCAAAATAACTCAAAGGAACAAGACCTTGAGAATACTTGTATTCTTTTTTTGGTAAAAAAAATAAAATAAAAAACAAAAATAAGATATATGGTATCCATTCTGCAAAAAAGACAATTGAAAATATAGATAAAATAATCAGACCATATCTCTGAAAAATATTCTGCGTAGTAGTGAGGCGTAATATAAGCACTCCTAAAAGTGAAGAACAAATAAAAAGAAATGAAAATTCTAAGAACAGAACAATTCTTCCAAAATATAAAAACTGAATTACGGTGTTAATTCCTAAAAGAATAAGTCCAATAAAAATTGCATATACTAATAGTTTTTTATAGAGTTCTTTGATTCCGAGCAAAAACCAGTCTTTTTGCATCTTTTTGATATCAAAATAAAATAATTTGCTCCAGAAAAAAGAAAAACTCAAAAGAGGTGTTGCAATCAGCGAAACGATAATATACGTATTTGAAAGATTCGCAAAACCTGAAGAAAACAAATACATAAAAGGTAACGAAAAAACTGAAACGTGAAGTAAACCAACAGATAACGATGAGAATGGAAAAATGATAAGGTTTTTTTTTGAAGCTATATTGCCATACAATTCACTCATATTTTTTTTTATGTAGTACATATGAACTATATACTTTAGAAGAAGATGTATAATTAGAGAAACTGGTAAAGCATAAGGACCAACAATTGTATACCCAATAAACAAACTCATTGTACCAAAAATGTCAATTACAATATATGGCCATACTTTTTTGTGTACTCTTTTATGCACAAAAATACTTGTTTGATGAATACTATAATCTAACTCAATAAAAACTAGTAACAGAAAGTATAAAATATATATATGATAAAATGCTAAAACTCCAATAACATTTTTCACATCATAATATAACAGAAAAAATCCTATAATTAACAACGGTATCGCAATAAGTCGATATGAAAAAATAACTCTTTGTATGTAACTATTTGCAAGACTAATACTTTTCTTTCGTAACTTTTCTCGTAAACCTTCAATTGAGCCCCATGTAAATGTAATGATTCCAGAAATAGCAATTCTTGCAAATAGAAAAGGTATAGCAAAAGAAGCATATACTGTTTGAAGTAATATAAAAAATTCGATTAAAAATAATACATATGATGTTGAAAACCTCAGCAAACTATAGCGTATTCGATAAAAAAAATAGGGATAAAAATTTCCCAAAATATGATTATAAAGCCTTTTAAACGATTGCGCTTTTTGTTTTTCTGTTTCAACCCATTCTTTTGAATTCATTTATTGTTCCTCAAAGCTACAACGGATAAAAGACCTTTTTGATATAACACAATTGCAGGTATTTTAAGATCACTTTTTGTCAAAGTCCTCGAGATATACGATGCAATTGTTCTATCAATATCTCGTAATTGCCTTCGACTTGTTACTTGAGCTAAAAGCGTTCTTACATATGTCTGTTGAAATTGCGAATCTGTTAAAAACGAGTTAATTGAAGAGATATAAAATTGCAATTCATATTCAAACGATTTTTTTTGCAGTAATTTTCTAGACTGAATCAAAATCTGCTTTAATTCTGAATAAAGTGATCGTAATTTTTTTTGAGGAAGTCCAATTGTTCCATTTGCAAATATTCGAAAACCTAAATGGTCAATATATTCAGCCCCTCTACATTTTGAATTAGAAAATCCACTTTTTATTAAATGAACATATTGTTCCTTTTCAGTTTTTATTGAAAGTTCTAATTCTTGAAGTTTTTGTTGAATTTCTTTTTGTAAAGCAAATAATGTAGCTTCATTTTTTGTTGCAATCAATAAATCATCACAATACCGAATTGCAAATTCTGCCTTTTCACAAAGTTTGTCTATTTCTTTTGCATAGAGATTATAAATAGGAGGTGCTAATGGAGAACCAAACAAAATACCCTTAAAGTAGCAAAAACCATTTGTATTTTCTATTCGTAAACATTTTTGTACTGCAAGCATTGTTTTTTTTGAAGCTAATTTTTCAATGTAATCCCACAATTTACTTTTTGAGTGAAGTGGAATGTTCTCAGTATATTTTTTTATATCAAATGAATAAAGATACAATCCTTTTTTTGTCGTATTCTTTCTAATGAATTTAGCAAAATTTTGAACTGCAACATATGACGATTTTTTTGGTGTATAGGAATAGAGATTTTTATGAGAATATGAGTTGATAAGTAGTTTTGCTAAATATGCATGATAGAGTTGATCTTGTGGCTGTAAATGTACGATGATCCGTTTTTTTCTTTCTATAATTGCTTCTTTTAAAATAACTGGAGATAGAATAAAATCAGTATTTATTTCTGTGTGAAATATTTTTTGAAATGTGTTACTCTCCCTCATTTTCAAAACAAGAGACTTCTCAGTATTTCGTCGTTTTTTTTTTGCAATTTTTGTTAGTTTTTTTTTTATATCCATAAAAAATGAATGAATAGGTATTTGGAGTAATTGACTCTACCATATTATTGTTTTATACCGAGATATAAAACAAATCGACAATTATTCTATTCATTCAGGAAGTTGTAAAGGGTTCATTATATTAAGCCCATATGTTTCTTCAATTGAATTTGCGACAGTATTTCCAATTGCTTGACAATATTCATAACCCCAATTGTCAACAAATATTTCGCCGGAACAATCAGTATTTATATCAATAAAGGACTCTTTTATTTTGTCTGTGAAAATATAATTTTTATAAAAAATATCTTTTACATTGTACACTTCTCGTAAAACTTCTTCGCCTTGAATACAAACACCTTTTCCGTCTCGATTAAATACAAGTGCATCACATGAGTTACTATCCTGTTTCCAGTATGTCGGAGAATGCAAATAATAATAGAAACTCCCGCTTTCATCTCTTGGACAAGATCCAGCACACCTAAAATCTCCATTAAACTCATCTTCTCCATCAGCTTTACATAATTCATCTCCGTATTCAAACAAGTCTCTGCAAACCGCTGAAGGAACATATAATCGACAGTTTTCATCGCTTGCAATACTAGCACCACCTTTTGCATACACTCGTTTCATTAAAATTAAATTTCGCTCAGGATTAAATTTCAATTCTTTTCCAAAAGTCATCGGAATAGCAATTGTTCCATCTGAAAAATCGATTTTCAAAAATGGAGCTTCTAATTGAGTTGTTGCAGGAAAAACACCCTCTGGTCGTAAAAATTGTTTTGCAATAGTAAAATATTCCGCATTTGTTTTATCAAACTGATTTACGCATAATGCTTCCATTCTAATTGGAAACATATAAAATTCATGCCGTAATATTTTTGATTCAACACCACTTTTTTGCACTTTGACTTCTAAGACATACGTTCCTTTTGCATGAGCAGTTATTTCAGGTCTATGGGTTGTATCGTTATCCATTTTAATATGAACAAATGGTTGACTTCCATCTCCACCATCACACTCAGAAAATGTTTTAGAGTTAATATTTGATTTATGTCCATATTTACATAAAAAAATCGCATCATCATATGATTCAAACACAAATTTTCGTGGTTCATCGCTAATATTTGTCCAACTTCCTGTTTGATACAGTGTCGATTGACTTTTATCTATACTTGGAATATAATTTTCAACTGAAAATTTTGCAGTGCGACCACTCACCGCAACATTATTTCCTTTTTGAATAAAGATTGAATCAGTCTGTAAATCTTTATAAACCGCAACAACTGGTTCAGTAAAACTTGAACTGACAACGGAATCGCGAATATTTGAACAAGTAATTGTTTTTTTTACCCCTACCTGTAATGTTATAGGTATATCAGATGAACTACAAATTATATCTCCAACGCTTAATTGAACTATGGTTTTTGATGATACATCATTATTTCGGATCGTTAATTGCATACCACCATCAGTAATGACATATTCAGATATTCCAATTACTTGAGTAGCTAAAACAACGTCATCAGCTTTTATATCACCCGCTATATTTGGAATATCGCTGAGTAATGAAACAACGAGTAATGCAATAACAATTACAACTGCAGTGATAATTAAATATTCAGTTGACGTTTGTGATCTAAAATTCATACAAAAAGATGTCTGTGACGTCGATTTATAAAACTTATGAAATTTGGTAAAAATCTTGCACATAAAACAAAACATCAGGTGTGGAATTTTCCATTGTAATTTCTTTTTTCAAAACCCATTCTGAGTTTTCAACCACAATAAATTCTTTTACTATAACTTGAAACATGAAATTTTTATAAGAATGATTATTATACGTAAAATGATATGTTATAAGGAATTTCGGTCGAAAAAGTAAACTTTTCTTTTGCAAATAAACTTCTAACACTTCTTTTGGAATATCGTCTTTTTTCAATGGTTGAGATATAAGTGTATATAACCCCTCTTTATTTTTTGTGACAAGTATTGAATCATCTTTTGCAAACACACAACTCACAAATGTTTTAATCCGAGTCTTTTTAGGAGATTGATTTTTATACATCACTTCAGCATACATTACTGGATTTTTATAACGAAGACTTTCTTTTTGTACTGGTTTTCGTAAAATATCAGAATATATTCCAGTCTCAAAATTAGGTGGTAATAATTTGCGTTTTTCGCGTAAAAAATGACTCATCTGACCTTGCATATACGCATCTCGAAGTGGTTCTGGATGTTTCTTATTCCAGTCATACATCATTTGAATTATTTCATCGTTTGAATATCGACATGAACGAAGAAAATAAACCAAGATAAATAACGCTCTTTTTTTCCCATCCGGTAATGGTCCGAGTAATTGACGTATTTCGGGAGGAAAACAATGTTCGGGTATTTTTTCTAAAAATTCTTCATATGCTTGTTTAGAACGTGATTTTGCAAAATTACGTTTTTCTTTTTCGGATTCTTTTTTTGAATAAAAGTCATACGCATTTGTTAAAAGCACAATACTTTGGGATGAATCAATGTTTGTTCGTTGTAAAAATCCATAGCGAGATATCGGACAACTTTGTGGTTTTGCGATTTCTGGTTTAAATGAAAGAACTTTTTTAGGATTTATAGGAAGTGATACAAGACCACTTTTTTCATTTAATGAGTATGCTTGTCGATATAAGTGACGTGACGTTAACAAAATCGTATCTATCTCAACGATTGAATAAACATTTAATTGATCATTTTGTACGATATCATTTTTTTGTAACCCGCATTTTTGTGCAATTACTTTTATTGAATCAACATGAGATGATTCAGACTCCAATAATTTTTCACGCAACGGCTTTTCAATAAGATACATGATATATTCTGCAATTATTTTCGGTAAAAGTGGAAATTGGTTCTTTGTTAATTCACTATTAAATTCTTTTGGAAATGCTTCAAATACCACTCCGATATGAAAACCGTGATTACCCGAAAACTTACATGTTACATCTTTTAAACCATTTGCGTAAAGTGCTTGGATAACCATATCGGCCGCGATTTGCGAATAAGGTAAATAAGGGCAATCAATATCAAGTAATAAATCCCAACCTTTTCGAAGTGAGCTAAGTTCTTTTTGTGACATCCCTGTTTGAATAGAAAGTGGATCATCCCAGAGTTCCTCAGACGCATGAAATGACGTCGCTCCACGTTTTATAAGTTCTTTCACATCCGATTCATACTGAATAATATCAGGTCTTTTTGCATAACTCGTACCATCAAATGAAGCAACAACTTCTTTATTCTGCGAAAGAATTACAATTTGCTTAATAATTTCGGGACGATTATAATACGCTTGAACCATTTGCGAGTCTAATTCTTTGTAATTACTCCCCATAAGAAAAGTAAAAGAATATATTCTTTATAAATAATTTTGTTTTTAATGAACTATTGGATATTTGAGATAATTGAACAGAAACGTCTAAAATCCAAAAACTTTAAAAGAAAACAAAACTACCCTTCTATTATGGGATGGGTACAAACAGTTTCTGAAAAAGACTTCGTATGCTTTGAGAACAACAAAAGTAGTTTGAATGTCAGAATAGAATCACGAAAGACTGAAGACGGTTGGATTATATATAGATCGTATTATAGTCCGAATGGTATCAACCATACGGAAGAATTTGAAGCATCAACATACGATAAGATGAAACAAATCATTCAAACATTGCAAAAAGAACGTCAGCCGACACAGAGTGATATTCGAAAATTAATGATTGAGAAAAGTCGAAAAATATCTGTTCGAATCGAACGAGACTTTAAAGAGTACAATGTTGAAAAATGGAAATTTGGTGTGAATAAAGATTCACTTATTAATTTTGCTCTTGTTCGAACATATGACGAAGTAGATATTGACTTTATTATACACGACAGTTATAAAACTCAAGAAAAAACAATTATAAAAGAATTGATTTCAATGCTTGGATTTGATGGAATGGAAGATGTTATTAATATACGATGTTATTATTTCACACGATTTGGTTCACAAAAAATCGAAAATCCATTTGCAGAAGAAAGTCAATTAGACTTTCTATAATTTTTTTGCAGTAGTATAATATGAATCACAACATTTAAGTATGCATTTATCTTTACATAAACATGTTTATTCGAATTAAAAAGATTTCAACGAACTCTTATGCATATTTAGTTAAAAGTGTTTGGAAAAAACAAAAAACGACTCAAAAAGTCGTAAAATATTTAGGAAAAATTATTGAGCATACACAACAAGTATCAATTCAACACACACAACCACAAACAATAATTCAAGACTTTTTTACACAACTCGGATTCACTCAAAAAGGATTTTATTTCTACAACTCTGATTATATGTATAGTACAAAAACACAGAAAATCATTAATAGCAAAACTAAAAAACCAGTTGTATTTAGAGTAAATGACGGATTTGTTTGTCAATATACACTCAAAAATCTTCAAACTGTGTTAGAAAAACCATATAGTATTAAAACACAAAAAGAAGACATCGCCTTGTTAGCAAAAACTATTGTTGATGCGGGAATTAATCTTGACAAAAATGGATTTATTGAGCTTTACAGTCAACTTGCAAAAATTGAATTATAATATTATATACGTTCAAGTTTTTTGATAACATCGGATTTTGCAAGTAAATTTTTCCGAAATGTTTTTTGTAAATCATGCAAAATAATTCCTTTTGCACCTTTTGTAACAAGAAGTGGAATTTGGCGTTTTTTGAGTCGATTAATGATATTTCGAACGGTTGATTCTGTACGACCATAATGCGCTGAAACTTCCTTGACACTTAATGGTCTATTTTTTGAAACGAAAATATAAAGTACTGCTTGCTCTGCAGCGGATAATTCATGAATAATATTTTGAGGTGTAATTTTACGCGGTATTTTTTTTGAAGTAGTTTTTTGTACGACAACATGACGTGGTTGTTGATGATGTTGATGGGATATTGTTGTTTGAGAAAGCGTTTTTTGTTGAATAATTGTTATTTGAGATTTTAGTGTTTTGACTTCATCAAGAACTGAATGCGTATATTTATTTTGCATTGATTGATAAGACCCAAGATTCTTTTGTAATTGAGTAACATCATCTTTTAATCCATCCATTGATTTTTGTTGATTTTGTAAAACAGATGATAAACGAGTTTGAGCTTCCGTTATCTCAGTTATTTTTTCTTCAAACGTATCAAGTATTTCTAAATTTCCTTGTGGTTTTTTTATTTTTTCAACATCACTTTGAAGTTTTTTAATAGATTGCATAAAATAATTATTCCATTGTTCCATCAAAGAACGATTTTCTCGAGCTAATGCATCTAATTTTAAGACATCATGTGCGACATTATCAAAGCTTATTTGAAACGGATCTAACTGCTGTGAAACCTCTTTTTTTATTTTATCAGACATATAATCTTTAATCATAAACTTACTTAAACACTTTGGGTTTAAATATATTACGTCATAAATTGAATAAAATATTGTTTTTATGAAAAGATGACCTACGTTGCGTAAGTTTTATAAGCTAAACTTTACCCCATAATATGATAATGAGTCATAACAAAATACTTGTAACAAGTGCACTTCCCTATGTTAATAATGTTCCACACTTAGGAAATATGGTTTGTATTTTAAGTGCGGATATATATACGCGTTATTTACGATCTCAACAAAAAAATGTAATCTCAGTCTTAGGAACTGATGAACACGGAACAACAAGTGAAGTAAAAGCAATTGAAGAAGGCGTAACGCCTAAAGAAATTACTGACAAGTATTTTAAAATACATAAAGAAATTTACGATTGGTTTGAATTTGAATTTGATTGTTTTGGAAGAACTTCTGATGTTGAAAACCACGAAATTTCAACTGATATATATATAAAACTCAAAGAAAATGATTTTATTTTAACAAAAAAAACAAAACAATTCTATGATATATCTGCAAAAAGATATCTTGCGGATCGTTTTATTAAAGGAACATGCCCATATTGTAAATATACGGATGCAAAAGGTGATCAATGTGATAATTGTGGTAAATTACTAGAACCAGAAGAACTTCTTAATCCTATCTCAACAATTTCAAAAACGCAACCAATCCTCAAAGAAACTGAACATGCATACATTGATTTAGCAGAAATTAAACCATTGCTTACAAATTGGATTGAGAAAAAACAACATTTATGGTCAGAAAATGCGCAAAAAATAACTCAAGGATGGCTCAAAGAACAATTACGTGAACGATGTATTACTCGCGACTTAAAATGGGGAATTTCAGTTCCTGATATGAAAGATAAAGTATTTTATTCTTGGTTTGATGCACCAATTGGGTATATTTCAATAACAAAAAAAGCGCGAAAAGATTGGAAAGACTGGTGGTTTGATGATAAAAATGTTCGATTAGTTCAATTCATGGGAAA
Organism: uncultured Methanosarcinales archaeon; assembly: GCA_964624275.1. Classification (GTDB taxonomy): domain Archaea; phylum Nanobdellota; class Nanobdellia; order Woesearchaeales; family DATGWN01; genus CAZUXP01. Next base: position 18,731 of record CAZUXP010000001.1, on the reverse strand, counting down.
AGATAATACTTCTTTTCACACAATACTTTTCCCCTCATTTTTACTTGGTACAAAGCAACCGTACACGTTAATGGATACTATTTCGGTAAACGAATACCTTAATTATGCTGACGGCAAATTTTCAAAATCAAGAGGAAGTGGAATATTCGGGGATGGCGCAAAGGACTCAGGTTTATGTGCGGATATGTATCGGTACTATATTGCTGCAATTAGACCTGAACAAGAAGACACTGTTTTTGATTGGAACGGTTTTTCACAAAAAATTAATACTGAACTTATTGCAAATTATGCGAATTTGGTTAACCGAACTTTAACATTCGTTCAACGATTCTTTGACAATAATGTTCCAAAGATAACACAAAACGAATTAGAATTAACTGATGATGTACAAGCAGTCACAACCGCATATGAACAAATTAAACTCAAAGATGCCTTAAAATTAACGATGGCTGCTTCAAAAAAACTTAATCAATATTTTCAGGAACAAAAACCTTGGGAAACGATTAAAAATTCAAAAGAAAAGGCAAAAAATGCGATTGCAAATCTTGTGAATGGATTGATTGATGTAACAATATTAATCGCACCTGTTATACCACAAACTGCAAAAAATGTATTTTCACAAATTGGAATAGAACCAAAAAATTGGACTGAATTAAGACAAGATCATTGTGCAAAAGGTATACGCACAAAAACGCCAAACGTATTACTTGAGAAAATAACTGATGAAAAAACAACTGAACTTCGCGAACGATTCAAAGAAAAAACTGAAGAACAAATATTTCCATTAGATTTACGTGTTGGAAAAATTTTAGAAGTTAAAGACCACCCAAATGCAGACTCACTTTACATTGAAAAAGTAGATATGGGCAATGGTGAAATGCGACAAATAATATCAGGATTAAAAAAACACTATTCGCCTGAAGAATTAATTGGTAAATCAGTTATTATTGTATGCAACTTGCAACCTGCAAAATTACGAGGCGAGGTCAGTGAAGGTATGCTTTTAGCGGGTGAAGATTCAAACAAAAAGTTAAAAGTTATTTTCACAAAATTTGCGAAACCTTCCACGCCAGTAACAGTTGAAGGAATGAAGACTTCTCAAAAACCAATAACAATACAAGAATTTTTGAAAATTCCTTTAACAATAGCACAAAAACGCGTTCTTGCCTATGATGTGCAACTTAAAGCAAAAGACGAAAGTATTGTTGTTGACTTAGAAGATGGGATTGTTCGATAAAATTGAATAATTACTCTATAATAAATGGATCTTCATCTGAAACAGTTCTGTTTTCAACATCACTATCTTGTGAAAGCGGTGGTTCAATAACAGTCTCTTGAGAACGTGCACCGCTTGCACTCTGATATAACAATGTGCAACTTCGTTGCATAAATTTATCATGAATATTTGGACAAATTGTCTGAATAGATCCAATTTCTTCAATAGCAAACTGCATATAACATTGATCTTTTGGATAAATATCATCAATTTTTTCGCAATATGTTGCTATTTTTGAGGCAACAGCAACTCTTGTGTAACACGATGAACGACCACTTGATGTTGAAATTTGTTCACAAAGTCCAATTGCACGTTCTGGCTGAGAACCTGCTATTTGATTTACTGTTCTATCAATTTCAGCTCTTGTTGGATTTGTTGATTCAAGTCCCGTTGAAGTCTGTGTTTGAGTCGGCCGATTTGTTTGAGTAGGAGTTGTTGGTGATACTGAATCAGTCTCATTATTTTGTTGCGCTGATTCATTTTCAGGAAGTGGCGATACATCATCAATCTCTACATCGTCTCTTGGTGTTTGCGAAGGTGGAGTTGTTGGAATTTGTTGATTTGGAGATGGAGATATCTCGAATTCTTCACTAGACTGATTTAATGAAAATAATAAAAACAAGAGTATTCCAATAATACTAATACCAATTATTGCAACAATAATAAATAAGGGCGATGTAAAAAATGATTTTGCAGTATATCCTCCTCGAATATATTGTGATCTTGGTTGCGAACCATAATGACTTTGTGCATACAAATAATCAAAGGCAGCATTAATTTGTTTTTGAGAATAACCTGATGATAATAAAGCTTGAACTATTGAATTCTGATCATATCCACTATTAAGATTTTGGGAAATATACTCTATTAAACGTTGATCGACAGCCACAGTAGTTTTTTGGTGTTTATATTTAAAAACTTTACGTGTGAAAGGGCTTCATCCAAAAAATAATTTTAGAGAAGATACGCACCTTACAATAAAGTCAGAAAATTCAGTGATTGTTGAACAATTATATTGTTCAACACCGTTGGAAGACGTAACTTTCCAACGATTGTCTGCAACTGAATTTTTGTAATTGTTCATAGCGAAACTCTTGAGTAAAATTTGCGTGCGTATTTTTCCTCATTACGTTATTTTTGGATGAAGCTGTGTAAAAGAATCAAATTATTGAGAAAAAAGTTTTTGTTGTCGAACTATTGCAGAATACGTAATTGGATTAATCAAAAGTCCATCTTTTGCCGCCATTGTCTGAACTCTTGTTTCTTTTTGAATTGTTCGAACTAAATCTAATACTTGTGTTTCAGTTAATTTCACTCCTAATCGCGTTACAATCGCTAAACGAGGTTGAATGTGTTTCATGAATTTTACTGCGTCAGCAACATCTGTAGTATTTGCTTGTTCAGATTTAGTTTTTGTCGGAATGTTAACGATAACTATGTCTGATTCTTTGTGACAATCCGCAACGCGACGCTCATATCGTGTATCACCTATGTATGAAATTGTAAAACGTGGTGTTACTATTTGAAATCCGAGTGAATCTTTTGCATCAATACTTGTTTTTGTTGGAATTACTTCAACTGTTTCTAAACCAACTTTATCGCCAATATTTAATGGAATGATTCTATCCAAACAAGATGCGTGAAATCGAGATATGGCAGGATAAAATTGCGAATTCCCATCAATAGTACTTCGCGAACAAATTAAAATACCCTTTTGATCTAAACCACCATTTGTCATTGCATCAACAGTAGCATTTACATCGTTTGCATCTAAAAGTGTATTCTGAGAAACAAGTATTGCGGTTGTTTCGCGTAAATTTACACCATATTGTTTTGCACGAACAAGAGTTCCGGGACCTGGATTAATTATTAATTGTAAATCATCATATCGAATTAAAATACCACCAGACGCGCGATTTTGTTTTCCACTCGTAATTGAATCTCCCGCAGTACCTAAAAAAACAAGTTTTGACTCCATACATACATCTCTGTATGTAAATCTATATAAATTTTGTTACAAAAAACAAAAAATAAGAGATTTTTTAAAGAAAAAACATTCATACGTCCTTATGAGTGATGAATCTATGCAAGAGGCACTGCAAAAACAAAAAGAACAATGTATTTTTTGCAAAATTATTCAAAATGAAATTCCTTCTCACAAAATCTATAAAGATGAAACTGTTCTTGCAATACTTGATATTCATCCTGCAGCAAAAGGCCACACGTTAGTTCTTCCAACTGAACACTATCCTTTATTACCACTTGTACCAAAACCAACACGTCTTGAACTTTTCACCAAACTCAAATATATAACAAAAGGAGTCAAAAAAGCATCCGTTGTTGATTCTTCAGTGTTATTTATTGCAAATGGAGGTATTGCTGGTCAACAAGCACCCCATGTGTTAATTCATTGTATTCCCAGAGAAAAAGGAGATTCACTTGTATTTGAACAACAAAAACCAACAACTCCAATTTCAAAAGAAAAAATTGCACAAAATACGCAAAAACTCAAAAATAGATTCGCACAAATTTTCTTTTCACAAACACAACCACAACAGCAACAAAAAAGTACACAGGAAAATAAAGATAAACTCTTAACATATATTCATAATAATCCACAAATACAAGAATTACTTAGGACAAAACCCGAACAATTTTCTCAAGTTATTAAAGAAGAGCCAGAACTTCAAAAGTTATTTGAAGGTATTGATGTTTTTGCGCTATCTGAACAACTTAACAAGCAAGAAATGCAAACTGCAAAGACAGATTCTCAAACATCTATTAGTGCTGAACAAAAAAAAGAAATTGCAACGAAACTTGAAACAGACGAAAAATTACGAAACTTACTTATTCATGAACCACTAGCATTTATCGAAAAGATTAAGGTTGAACCGGAATTAGAAAAAATATTTTCAGGTGTAGATATTTTAACACTTGCAAAAAAACTCAAAGAGGCATACAATGAGTGAACCTATATTTGAAAATGATTTTTGTACGATATATTTTCCACAAGAACCACTTAGTGAAGGTCACATTATTTTAGAACCAAAAAATATATATCAAAGTGTAGATGAAATTAACGCAGAAGAATTTGTGCAGTATTGTGAGATGGCAAATGTTTGCGCAAGTATTCTTTTTGAAGAATTACAATCACCAGGTACAAATATTTTAATTCGAGATGGACCTAACTCTGGATCAAAGAATGTTTTATTTGAAATTATTGCAAGGTTTGAAAATGACGGCCTGAATTTTTTATGGGAACCAAAACAAATAGATCAAAGTGAGTTTGAACAAATTGCACAAAAAATTAAAGATTCTGTTATTATTGGTGAAACAAAACAACAAAAACCAGCCACGCAACAAAAAACAGAACAAGATGATATTTCTCAAAACTTGTTTTATCGTGAATTAAACCGATTACCATAAGAACATTTTTAAAGTAATAATAACTTATAGAACGTATGATATTTTTCAAAAAATGGTTTAGAAAGGAAACAAAAATCGACAAAGCAACTGTTCGATTAGAAAAACTTTCAAAATGGGTTGATTTGCAGTTTAAATCCGATTTAGAGCCAATTCTCTTACAATTACAAACAAATTATAAATCAATTAAAACATATAAAAAAGAACTTGATGAAAAAATTCATCTATTACAACAACAAGAATTTAGTGAACCAAAAGATCACATCAAAAAACTTGTTTTGGACTATCGCCAAAGATTTATTCAATCAATTCAAGATTTTTTTTCCAATATTCAAACTGAAACACAATCAAGTACTTTTTCTGAATTAGAAGAAATTTACACAATTTTAAGTGAAAAAATGGATGATATTTTACAAAGAAAAAAGCAAGTCGAGCATGTATTGTTTAAATATTTTAAAACAAGTTATTCGCAAATCACCCATATTTTAGATAAAATTAAACAAAATATCACACAGTATAACCAGATAATCGATGATAAAAAAGTCGAACAATATCACGCACTTAAAAAACAATTACAAACATATTTTCAAAAACAAAATGAGGAAAAAAAACTTGAAGAAAAAAAATCTATTGTGCTTCAACAAATAGATGAACAACAAATAATTTTACATAAATATAAAACAAAAATAACACACATTCTACAAGATCCAAAATATAAAATCGAACAAGAACGCAAAAAAAAAGGGGAGTCAGCTTTTCAACCAGCTTATTATGAACTTGAACTCAAAGATTTATATGCACGTAAAGAAACACAAGACAAAAAAATATCTGTTATTGAAAGCCAAATGCGAAATATTAACGCACAAATTGCACAACTTCGCTTAGATGAAGAACTTACTCTCATAAAAAAACATATTTACAGATATCTACAAATTGAGGTTGAAATTCTTGTCTAGTTTAGAAATATTTGACAATTTTTGTAAAAAATATAGCATTTCAAAACCAACGGGTTTGCTTATTCGAATTTTTAATCGTGTATTTTTAGTACCAAAAAAATATACAAAATATTTATCTAAATTTCAACCACAGTACGCAGGTTTATGTCTTGGCAAAATTGTGAAAAAAACATTTATACCAACTACTGTATTTTATGAAAAATATATGAATACGATACCTATTATTAGTGTTGACCAAAAACAAGCACAGTTTTTCGTTTATCAAAAAACTGTTTTAAATATACGTAGTCAATCAAAACAACCAATTGTTCGAGTCAGTTATAATGATTCTATTATTGGTATTGGAAAAATCAAAAAAAATTCAATTATACCATTGCACGATATTGGTCAATCATTTCGAGATGAAATACAATAATATTATTTTTTTAAATAAATCTTTTGAGAATCATGTATGATAAGACCTTCATCGACAAGCTGAGAAACAGCACTTAAATATTTTTCAGAATCAGCATCATTTTGAATCTGGTTAAAATCCAAAATTTTATGTTCAACTAATTGTTTTAATATTTGCCCTCGATAATACCGATTTGAATCAGTAAATTGAGACTGTTTGTATGTTTTAAGAGCAGGTATTTGTTTTCCGTTAAACCAGCAACAAAAATCTTTGTATGGATATGTCGTATAGTCACTTGTTGATTTGTAGTACTGTGAACCAATATCCATTAATGCGTTGTAAAAATCACGAGCCTTTTTTTGTGGAAGTGTTTGTAATATTTTATCAGGTATTTCTTTTTTATCTAAACCAAATACTCGATTATATACTCGCGTTATATTTGCATCAATAACTATTACAGGTTTATTATATGCAAACGCACATATCGCACCTGCAACATATGGTCCAATACCTTGAATCTTTTGAAGTTCATCAACAGAATCAGGAATATTTCTGTTATATTTTTGTACGATATCTTTTGCAGCATTATAAAGATATTTTGCCCGACGATTATATCCCAAACCAACCCATAACGATAATACATCTGATAATGAAGCATTTGCTAAATCCGTCACTGTTGGAAATTGTTCGAGGAATGCTTCATATTTTGGAATAACACGCAAAACTTGTGTTTGTTGTAACATGAATTCTGAAACAAGTATTTTATACGAATCTGTTGTTTGACGCCAAGGAAGTACGCGTCCATAATTTTTATACCAAGATAAAGTTTTTTTTGTAAATATATGCATAATTTATACAGAAAATTTCTTCTTTAAAAAATATATTATTCCATATACTTTTTAAACTCGTCTTTAACTTGAACTGTTTGACCAAGCATTTCTTGTTGAGCAAACGCTTTTTCTTTTTTTTCAAGCCATTTATAGACTGACGAATGCGGAGATCCATCAATAATCATTTCAATTGCTTGCTTTGAACTTAATACCCGTTCTACTTCACCAATTAGACTAATTGTTTTTCCAAATACTGAAACATGAACTTGCATTGTTTTTTCAATAACATTTCGTGTTTTTCCTTTTGAACCAATAACACGTCCTTTGACACGCATCATTGCGTTTTTAGATTTAAAACCATCTGATAAATCAATAACTTCTAATGTATATTCAGGTTTTATTAATAAAAGTGCTAATTCTGGATTAAAGCCACGACCAATTGCACGAACAATATCTTTTGCTAAAAAGCAATTAATACCATCATTTGATTGAATTCCAACATCACCTTCTTGAGAATCAATCTCAAGTTTTGAATGTGTTTCTTCTTCAATTTTTTTTTTAATTTCTCCTTGAGAACCAATTAACACTGCGATTCGCGCTTTTGGAATACGAATATCTGCACGAACATCTATACTATCTGATTGCGGAGGCGATTGATTAGTCATATTTATATAGAATACGTTTCTTTTTTTAAAGTTAATGAATTTGGGTATGAATTAGTGGTTTAGGAATAAGATTAAATTATTTCAATTTTGTATCATTTTTTTGAGAAAGGTAATTATTTTTAGAAATAACACTTTTTTTTAAATTTCGCTCTATATCCTCTCTTGTTCTTTTTGCTATATTCCCGCCAATATTTGCAGAATCTTTGCATTCTTTAAAACCTTGAGAATCGACTTCTTTTGTAATATCTGTCGTCGCTTTCTCACCAATCATGGTTAAAATAAGCTCCCAGTCAGTCATATGATCTCTTAAATTTTCATTCTTCTTTTGCAACTGTTTAAATTCTTTATATTCTCCTACAGTTTTGCCAAAAGTAGCTTTACTGATTTCATTCGTAAGAATGGAAAATTCTTGTTTGGTCTTGATTTGTCTGTTTTTCCATTCTTCAGTTAGTTCCTATCTAACCGCAATTCCCCTGAGTCTTTTATCAATCCAATCTCTAGGATAGCCTTTGAGTTCGTAGTATTCTTTAATTCGATTTTGACCTAATTCAGGATTTTCAATTTCTTGAATTCTTTCATACCCAACTTGTGCAAGCCATTGTTTGAAAGGTTCTGCTTTTTTACTTGGAAGCGATTGAATAATTCTAAAGAGAGATTTTGTATTAGCACAATCAGTTTCCCTTAATTTTCCATCTTCTGCAAATAATTTCAACCGTACCCAAATCGGGGACAGTTGAAGTTGGACAAATTCCCTATCTTTGACTTTTCCCCAATATTGTCTGGGTGTAGGACTTTCAGTTAAAACTGCAACAACATCAACAACAGAAAAATACCATTCTTCATTAAACCAGATTCTCCTGATTTTTTTGTCTTCAAATACTATTAATCTGCCTTTTTCATTCATAATAATAGGTAAGTTACAATTATTTATAAATTCTTTTTGAGTGGTTGTCTAGTGAGATAAAATAAAAATTATTTCAATTAGTTGTGGTCACGTACGCAACGAGCATGATTGTTATGAGACAAGCTCTTATCATCGACATTAACTCGCCCTTCATCTAAAAGTACAGTATAAGCATAATCAATAACTAATACAGAAGTTCCTGTCCATAAATCGTAGTATCCCGGTGAATTAAACACATCCGGATAATAATTACTCGCATTATCTGAACCATAATCAATTAACCCTGATCCTTCATTAACAGTTGGTAATCTCCAATCTGAAAATCCTGCTTTTGTTAAGGCTTCACAATGATCAATTGCTTGTTGCCAATCTAATGTACTAGTATTGCTTAATTCTTTTTCCCAAATAATACCCATGTTACTATCAGTAACTGTGCCATCTCCATTCTCCACAAAATTCTTATCTATGTCAGATAATGAAATACTTGAGACTTCTCCTCTTACGCAAACTGCGTTTTGAGCAGAGTCTGAACTTTCTCGTGAAAAATAAAAAACTCCAGGTTGTAATACCAATCTCCAATAATACGTGGTAGCACCAACACTTTGTGTTGTTGTCGACCAATAATCTCCAGTTGCCCAAGATTGTGATGGCGTAAGATTTGTTGCATCATCATTATTCAACACAATATTAAGTTCTAAATTATTAGGTAATCTCCAATCAGAATGTCCTCCTTGTGTCAGTCCATCACAATATGAAATAGCAGAAACTCTAGTGATACTTGTAGACTCATTTGTTGTCCAATATAATCCAGTATGATCATCTAATAAAACATTATCTCCTTGATCAGAATAGGATTTCGCAACTCCATCAACATTTCCATCTTGACCTTCTGCAGCAGCATTTGAACAATCTTGCTCTGTATCTGAATTATCAACATAACAAGTCTGCTGACCAGTATGTAACCGAGTACCACCCAGACCAGTTCCAACCAGTGGAACTGAAGTATCATTTATCGTAAACGATACACCAGTTTGAACATCTGAATACGTTATAGTTATTGGAAATCTAAACTCAGAAGTGTCATAATTCTTCACACCCCAGCAATCAACTTGCTGGTTTTGACCAGCTCGTAATATTACCGAGCGAATTGAACATTTCTTGCCATTTACAGTTATACCTTCAATTCGAACATTTTGTTGTTTATTATTCGTCAGCCATAACCGAGTATTCAAAGAATCAGAAACATAATCAGTCACTCCAATGTCTTGAATTTGGAGTTTTAAACGAATTTCTTGCTCAGAAATATTACCACCAAGACCAGGAATACCTCCTAAAACACCAACAACAATTAAAGCGATAATAATAACAACAGCAGTAATAACTAAATATTCGGTTGCTGTTTGTGCTTTTTTAGTGTGCATATTCACACACCTCGAATGAAAAGAAGTTTGAATGTTTGTGTATCACAAAGTAACTTCTGCCCTTTATGTATATATAAATCTTTTTGTCAAAAATTATTCTCAAAACATTTCACTCAGACGTTGTAATACTATCTTCTAAGTCTTCAAACGTCTTTTCAAGACCAAAACGTTTTGCGATAGTCAATAAATTACTCATATCACGTTTAAAATACTCATGCGCATTTGGGTCATCAATTTGCGTTGTTTGGCTCATATCAATTAAAACTGGTTTTTGGTTTAAACATAAAATGTTAAATTGCGATAAATCACCATGAACAAGTTTTGCCTTTTTATAAAGAATATGCAACTGATTTACTAAATCATCAAAAAAACTTTCAAAATCATCAATATGAGAATCTTTAAGTTGTAACGCGATTTTTTCATCGCCGATATATTCCATTACAATGACATTATGAAGTGATGTATATGGCGTTGGAACTCGAGCACCTGCTTCACGAGCTTTAAGCAAGTTTCGAAACTCACGACTAACCCAATGAAAAATAATTTGTCGTTTTCTTCCTTTTAAATGAGCATATCTTGGATCAGTTCGAATATACGAATACATTTTATTAAAAAATGCGTTTTGTAAACGATATATCTTAACAATAACTTTCATACCGTCTTTTCGTCTTGCTAAAAAAATGTGCGCTTCTTTACCCATAGACAAAGAACTCTCTAATTCACTAATATGCCCTTGTGATTCTAATTTATGGAGTGTTTGAATTGTAAATGCATCAAATACATCTCCGTATACTTTAAACTTTTCTCTGCCAAGTGTCATTAATATGAATAAATCGTTTGAATTTATAAGCGTTTAGTTGATTGTGAAAATAAAATATTGTGAAATCACAAAGAATTCGGATCAGGATTTAATGTAACAGTAGATGCAATACATTCTAACCGATCATATAAATCGTTTTTGGTGATACGACCTTGAAGCTCAACAATTGATCCAACAATGTCAACCTTTTTTTCTTCAAAGAATGTTTCATTATCTCTGTGTTCTGCTAACTCTGGTACTTTAGTTTGAAATACTGCTTCACAAACATCATCAAAACAGGCACATCGAATAACTTCAGTTCCATCATCGAGTAAAATATTACAAACAGCCGCAAAACGATGTTTTGTTTCATCAAATTCAGAGAATTGAATTCGAACACGTTTCTGTGTTTGTAAATCAACAATATAAATTGTTGGTTTTAGTACTTGTACAATAACTCCGACAAAACGTGCAAAATCTGATTCTTTGACTTCTGCAATTTTCTTTTTTGAAGCATTTTGTGTTTGAGGTTGTTTTTGCACAACTTCTAATTCTTCATCAAGTTTGGTATGATTGCAAGATTGTGAATACGTCAACTCGACTCGACCTTGATTTTCTTTTGATGTTAACCCTTCAAATTGATACACGGAGTTTTCTTCAAGTTCATCTAAAATTGTAGTTTGGTCATGCCAAAATGTAATTCGCATGACACCAGTATCATCTCCAACTAAAATTGAACCAACTTTTCCTTCAGATCCCTCTCGTTGAAAAGTTGAAATATGATATTTTTTGATAATTTTTGCTTTAAGATTAATTCCTCTCGTATTTTCGCTTATTTGATCGATTTTAAACGGTTCATTTATTTGATTAACTAATGAAACACCCAAATCATGTGCTACAACATGAAGCGCACCTTCTTGAGATATTAAACCAGAAAATTCATCTAATTTTTGTGAAACTCGTTTAGTTATTTCATCTTTTGATAAATCGGACTTTTCTTGAATTATTTCAAGTAATTTTTCATACGGTATTTGAAGCATATATTTATGCAAGTACACATACTTTAAATATTTGATGGTATATCCGCATACTTATGGAAATCATAACTATAATTGTTGGAATAATTATTATTGGTATCATCGCATACAGTGTGGGAAAACTTGTTGGAATATATCAGCAAAATAAAAAATGGGAAAAGAAAATTTTACCAAAACGACTCAAAAGTTCACGTTCAATCATTGGCGGACAAATAAGCGAACAACTTGCCCCTTATTTTCCAGACTTTCCATTTAAATCATCTGAATGTCGATTTATTGGTAAACCATTTGATTTTTTAGTGTTTGAAGGCTTGGATGAAAAACACATCCAAAAGGTTGTATTTGTTGAAGTAAAAACAGGAAAATCATCGCTATCTTCACAAGAAAAACACCTTAAAGACGCAATCTTAGATAAACGTGTGGAATGGTTTGAATGGCGATTGAAATAAATGATAAATTTAACCTATAATAAAACTTCAATCAACTCTTTTGTAGTCAAAACCTCAAATACGTCTTGTTCTTTGAAATGTTTATCATTAGACCATATAACAAAATTATATTTTTTTGCAAGTGCAAAATAAATCAAATCAGTTTCATCTGAAACAAGATTTGCAACTTCGCGTAATTCTTTTTTCAAAGCCGATGCTTTCACAAAAACAACATGTTTCTGTAAGAAAGTCTGTACTTCATTAAAAGACTGAAAACCGCTTTTTTTTAAAAGAACTTCTGTGTGATTTTCTAATTCTTCTAAGACAAAATCAACTGAAATGAGTTTTAATCCTTGGTTTTTCACCAGAATTTCAGTCGCACTCCCTTTTTTTACAAGAGAAAACAGAATATTTGCATCCGCAATTATTTTCACAATAATTTCTCCTTTTTCAATCTTTGCGCAACAGACGTGTTTACATCCCTCCCCGTTTTGATATCTTCTGTAAATGAATCTTTCTGTAATTTTGCAAGTAATTCTTCTTTTAACGTCAATTCTTTTGTTTTTTCTTGAATTGTTTTGCGAATAAAACCAGACCAATTCATCTCGGGAAATCGTTTCATACGTTTTCTTGTTTGTTCATCCACACCAATTGTTATCGAAACCATAAAAATATGTAAATACGTATTTATATTTAAAATTAGTGTTTTTAGCAGTTATTGGTCGTACAGCCAACTAATCCATCACATTTATAAATAAAACACGTTTTCTTCATTGTACTCTGGCTTATAACTAAGCCCAACCCGTGCGAAAGCACAAAAGAATGGAGGGAAAACACAAATGGTAACATATAGAGATGTTCCGCCTACACCTTTAATAGAGGAAGTAAGTAAGGAACTCAAACAAAACGAAAAAATAACACCGCCTGTTTGGACTGCATTTGCAAAAACAGGAATTCATAAAGAGCGCCAACCAGCTAACCCCGATTGGTGGTTTATCCGTTGTGCTGCAATTTTACGTACTATTGCAGAAATTGGACCAGTAGGAACAAATAAGCTCAGAATTAAATATGGTGGAAAACAACGACGTGGCTATAAAAAATCACGATTTCAACTTGGATCTGGAAGCGTTGCACGTAAATCATTACAGCAACTTGAAGCAGCAGGTCTTATCAAACAAAGTATGATTGGAAATCGAAAAGGACGAACAATTACTCCGCAAGGCCAAAAACTCTTAGACTTATCAGCAGGAAAAGTCCCAAAGGTACAAGAAGATGGCAACAAATAAACATCACAGTAAAAAAATCCGATTAATAAAATTGGGTAAAATGACGAGATGGGCTCCATTTTGGACTGTATTAAAAATTTATGGAAAAGGTCGACGAGTACATCCTGGACGACATACAACCATTAAACGAAACTGGAGACGTACAAAAACAAAAATTTAGGTGACATATCATGACTATTGAAAGAATTTATACAGTTTCGCTTCGACAAGGGACATTACGAGCGCCTCGAAACAGACGAGCAAAAAAAGCCATTCGCGTTTTAGGAGATTTTGTCAAAAAACATATGAAATGTACTGAATTTTCATTAAGTGAAAAACTTAACGAACATATTTGGCAAAATGGTATGACTAATCCAATCTTACGCGTAAAAATTAACGCAGTTAAAGATGACAAAGGTGTCGTATCAATTCGATTATTCGGCGAAGAAGCTCCAAAAGCAGAAACAGAATCAAAAGTTGCAAAGATTGGAAATAAACCAATTAAAAAAGAAGATGCCAAACCAGCAGAAGTTGTTGAAGAAAAGCAAGCAGTTACAGCAAAAGCTGAATATGCAAAAACCGAAGAATCTACTGTGAAAAAGACAGCAACAAAAAAGACTTCTACAAAAAAAGCAACGAAAAAAACTGCAACATCACAGAAAGAGTAATCACCTTTTTCTGTTCTTTTTTATTTTTATCCAATCGTAAGTATTTTAGTATTCTACCATATAAATGTTTATATACCATAAGTACCAATAACATACTATTAGTTTTTTGCCACAGAGGTAGCCAGAATCCTCAAACACGACCAACACATAGAGTCATTGGTGCAAAGACTCAACACAAATACATCTCAAATACAGCGAAACATCTTGATTTATTCGTCTAAAAATCGTCTTGTTGCAGAAATAGATTTACTCATAGAACGACCTAATACAATTGACATATATGAAGTTAAATGTAGTTTTCGAATGATTAAAGCAAGAAAACAACTACACAAAATAAAAAAATTACTCGCGCCAACACATCAAAAACCAATCAAACTCTACTTTTATCATGGTGGCGGTGACGAGCTTATAACAATTACATAAACCTATTTACTTATTGTTTGTGCAACAGTTTCTAATGCAATATTTACCGCATCAACCGGATCATATTCTTCTGCATGCGCATGATGCACAATTGAACCACTAATTAAATTCACATTAATTTCATAAATTGGGTTGCCATCCTCGTCTTTTTTATGAATAATTTTATTTGAGACACTTAATTCGTCAAATGAACCAATTTTTGTTTGAAAAACTACCGAATAATGATCAATGCGTTGATTTATTCGTTCTTTAAAATTTTGCGGCAAATCCTGTATTCCAACTGTTTTTATTGTATTCATATTTTTCACCTAGTTTAACTCTTTTTCTTGGGGTGTTATTGAAACAAAAGAAGCGATAATAAAAATAAAAGCTAATAAAATAAGCGTAAATCCCCAAGATAATGGTATTCTTCCATACATCGTTGATATACCTACTACTAACAACCCTATAATTGCGGTAAGAAATAACGAATCTGACATTGGTCTAAAAGCCATACAATTTTATATGTAACTGTCTTTAAAAAATTTTCTAATTCAATTAAACTATTTACATCAAAAAACCCAAGTATTTAAAAAGCTAAAATGTATTTAATCACTTATGAAACATTCAATGCCAACTATTACTAAAATCATTCTCTTATTTTTCTTAGCACAAATCATTGGAATACTCATTTTAACACAATATATTGATTTTGAACAAACTTCAATTACTGGTGACACAGCTTTAAAAAACGACTCATATATCATCGCCCCACCAACTGTTGATGATGAAACATTCACATTTATACCGATTTTTGTTGCCATACTTATTGCTACTGGACTCATATTCATCCTCATCAAATTTGGACGTATATTTATATGGAGATCGTGGTTTTTACTCAGTGTTGCACTTACACTTTCATTTGCATTTTATCCGTTTGTACAAAAACTGATTCCTTCCCAAACTATTGCAATTATAACTACAGTTATATTAGCAATTATACTCGGGTTTTTGAAGATTTATCGTTCAAACCAACACGTTCATAATATAACCGAAGTTTGTATGTACGGAGGACTTGCCGCAATATTAGTTCCCATCATTAATATTTATTCGGCGATCGTATTGTTATTACTTATTGCAATATATGATTTTTATATGGTATTTGTTTCAAAACACATGGTAACTTTGGCACAATCATCAATGAATTCTAAAATGATGGCTGGTCTTTGGGTCAAATCCCAAATCGGACACAGAATAGTCTCTAAAAATGTACCAATACCGTTACGAAAACGCGGACGTCCAAAAAAACTTGTTGATCCAGCACCACACAAACCATATGAGACAACATCAAATGTTATTATAGGAGGAGGAGATATTGCATTTCCCCTATTATTTGCAGGCGCAGTTATGAAATTTACTGGACTTATTTATGGTGGAATCATAATTGCAATCTGTGCAACACTTGCAATGAGTGCGTTATTTGTATTCGGTAAGAAAAACACATTTTATCCGGCAATGCCACCGATATTTTTTGGTTGTGTTATTGGATTGAGTATAGTATTACTGCTGTAACGCCAAAAACTCTTGTAATTTTCGTATTGCTTTATATCGATGACTTATTTTATTTTTCTCATCAACAGTCATTTGACTATACCTAAGCGTAGATCCTTTCGGCATAAAAATACCATCCCAACCAAAATCTGTTTTTTTTGCAGAAACAATATTACCTTTCGTCACGCCTTCAAAAAAATAAAACTCATCATTATAACATAATCCAATGATGGTTTTTGCAGTTGCAGAATTATCGTCATATTTTGCAACCAATTCATATAAACCCTCTTGTGTTAATGCTTCTAAAAACCATTTTATAAGTGGTCCTGGAAGACCGTTTAGACAATCAACATGAAGAGAAGTATCTTCAATAAAAAAGTTATCAGAACAATATTTTTTTGCCTCAATAAGTTTAGACTCAATTATTTTTTGAGCATCATTTTCTTGAATTTCAACTAAATCTAATTCTAATTGTTCAACATTTGGAATTAATTTTCGTATTTCAAAAAATTTGTTTTTATTTCCTGTGATAAATTTCATTCTGTTATACCATCATCTGTTATAACAATTGTTGCACATGAAACAACAAAATCATCTTCGCTCAAACGCATCAATCGAACTCCTTGCGTATTTCGCCCAATAACTGAAATTTGATCTGCGCGAGTACGCATCGTAATTCCTTTTTTTGAAATAAAGAGTAACCCTGTTTCATCATCAACAACTTTAATAGATACTACATTTCCGTTTCGCTCACTGCATTGAATATTAATGACTCCTTTCCCGCCTCGATTTGTCAGTCGATAATCAACTATTTGTGTTCGTTTTCCATATCCATTTTCAGTAATTGAAAGTAATGTCTTCGTATTGTCTGCAACTACCATTCCAACAACAACATCGTTTGCACCAAGTCGAATTCCTCGAACTCCTTGACTCACGCGACCCATTTCTCGAGCATGTTTTTCATGGAATCGAACAGCAAGACCGTGTTTTGTTGCTAAAATTACTTCTTTTTCACCATCTGTTAACTGAGCTGAAATAAGTTCATCATCATCGACAAGTTTTATCGCTTTAATTCCACCTTCACGAGGCTTTGCATAACTTTGAAGAGATGTTTTTTTAATTGTCCCACGTTTTGTTGCTAAAAGTAATGAATAATTTGGTGTAAATTCCGATACGGGAATTGCTGCACTTACATATTCTCCTTCTCGTAAAGATAAGAGATTTACAATTGCGCGACCTTTAGCTTGGCGTGAACCTTCTGGAACTTTATACACTTTAAGCCAATGTACTTGACCAAAGTTTGTGAAAAATAAAATATATGATTTAGTATGTGCAACAAATATGCGTTCAACAAAATCTTCTTCTTTTGTTGTGGTTGCAATTATACCTTTTCCACCTCGTCTTTGATCTTTATACGTGTCAAGTGGAATTCGTTTTATATAACCACTATGTGTAATTGTGACAACGACATCTTCATCAGCAATGAAATCTTCCATGTCAACATCTAAATCCATGTCAATCATTTGTGTTTTTCTCTCATCACCATATTTTTCAATAAGTTCTTTCATCTCATCGACAATAATTTGATATCGTTTTTCTTCTGATGCTAAAATCGCTTGAAGTTCACCAATAAGAATACGTAATTGTGCAAGTTCATCTAATATTTTTTGTCGTTCAAGACCAGTTAATTTTTGCAGACGCATATCTAAAATTGCCTGTGATTGAATTTCATCTAATGCAAATGCATTCATTAATGAATCTTTTGCATCACTATTTGATTGCGCCGCACGAATTAGTTTAATTGCTTCATCAATATTATCTAATGCAATTTTTAGTCCTTCCAAAATGTGGGCACGTTTTTGAGCTTTATCAAGTTCAAACTCAGTTCGTTTTGTAATTATTTCAAACCGGTGTGAAATAAAATGTTCTAACAAACCTTTTAATGGCAGAACTTTTGGAACATTATTGACAAGACATAAATTGTTAATACTATACGATGTTTGCAACCTTGTATGCTTATATAATAAATTAAGTAAAACGTCAGTATTTGAATCTTTTTTTAATTCAATTACAATACGCATTCCTGTTCGATCACTTTCATCTCGAATATCATGGATACCCTCTATTATTTTTTCTTTTACAAGATTTGCAACTGACTCAATAAGAGTTGCTTTATTTACTTGATATGGTATTTCATCAACTATGATTGCTTGTCGACCACGAACTTCATCAATATGTGTTTTTGCTCGCAATATAACTTTTCCGTGACCTGTCGTATATGCACTATATAACCCGCCCTTTCCATATGCTAATGCACCAGTTGGAAAATCAGGACCTGTGACATGTTCTAATAACTCATTTATTTCAATTTGAGGATTTTGCACAACTGCAATAACCGCATTTGCAATTTCTGTTAAATTATGAGGTGGCATATTTGTAGCCATTCCAACTGCAATACCAGTTGATCCATTTATAAGTAAATTTGGAATTTTTGCAGGAAGTACTTCGGGTTCTTTTAATGATTCATCAAAATTTAACCGAAATGAAACTGTATTTTTCTCAAGATCTAAAAGCATCTCCTCTGCCATTTTTTGCAGTTTTGCTTCCGTATAACGCATTGCTGCAGGACTATCTCCATCAATTGATCCAAAATTACCCTGCCCATGAACTAATCGATAACGCAGTGAAAAATCTTGCGCCATTCGAACCATA